>NZ_JAAAPK010000013.1 GCF_009909105.1 Corallococcus exiguus | reverse complement strand
CGGGCAACTCGTCCGCGAGCACGCTGTCTTCCGAGAGGCCTTCGGACTTATCTGATTCAGATGAGGGGATGCTTCAGCACCATGGCCCCCTCTTCTCTCGACTGGCAGTGGAAGCGATTCAGCGAGCTCACGCTCGAGGAGCTGTACCGGATGCTCGCGCTGCGCTCCGAAGTCTTCGTGGTGGAGCAGAAGAGCCTCTATCTCGATGCGGACGGCCTGGACGCCGAGTGCTTCCACCTGCTCGCGGGCGTCCCGGGCACGGGGCAGTTGGGCGCCTACCTGCGCGCTCTGCCGCCCGGCCTCAAGTTCCCCGAGGCGAGCCTCGGCCGCGTCGTCACCGCGCCGGCGCTGCGCGGGCAGCGGCAGGGCCACGACCTGGTCGAGCGCGGCCTGCACTTCCTCGCCGAGCGCTTTCCGGGCGCGCCCGTGCGCATCGGGGCGCAGGCCTACCTGCAGCGCTTCTACGAGGGCTTCGGCTTCGTGGCCGTGAGCGACATCTACGACGAGGACGGCATCCCGCACCTCGACATGCGCAGGGGCTGACGAGGGAGCATCGGATGAACAGCGGAGTGCCGCACTGAACCGCGAGCCCCGGACACGACACCGGGCCTCGCGGGTGTTCAAGACCGCTCAGCTCTCGGCGGCCGGGGCCTGCTCCACTTCCGGATGGGCGGCGTCGCAGACTGGCGCGGTGTCCTCGGACCACTGGGCCTGCTCCGAGGAGACGGATGCAGTCTCCTGCGAAGGCTGCGCGGGCGAGGAGCAATACCCGCCCCACGCCTCACAGGTGGTGGGGATTGTCCTCACGAAACAAGATCCGGTGCAGTCGAACATGTAGCAGATGTCATAGCACTGCGGCGGATAGGCAAACGCGGCGGCGGGGACCATCGCGAAGATGACGGCGACAGCGTTCAGGGACTTCCTCAGCGCGTTCATCTGCACTCCTGGGGTGCGTGGGACGTGTCTGCGCGAAGCCAGGCACGCCCGGCAGCAGACGCCACCCCCTGGCCCAATGACAGACGTCCCAAGCCATCAGCGCCATCGACTGAACACTCACACCCGCCCCAGGTCCCTGGCCACAAGAGTCAATAGCGGACCGCCTCTCTCCAGCGCGACGCATGGGGCGAATAGAAGGCCTGACAGCGGCGAAAGGGACTCCCTCCCGGCCCGGTATTTGCGTACAGTGGCGGCGCACCTTTCCAGGATGCCTGCGCGCGGGCGTGGGGATGACTCCGGAAAAGGCCAACGCCGTCATCCGTTTGGGGAACGTCCATGCAGCGAGTGGGGAGCAGCAGGCTCTGGGTCCTGGCCGTCAGCCTTGTCATGGCGCTGACCGGGTGCGGCTCGGAGGAAGCCACGGGAAGCGCGCGGGCCGTGGTGTCACTGCCGCAGGCGTTGGGTGCAGGCGACGTCGCGCGGGTGGAGTTGACGGTCAGCGGGCCCGGGATGGCCTTGCGCACCCAGGCGCTGGTGAAGACAGGCCCGCAATGGGGCGGAGAGGTCCAGAACCTGGTCGCGGGCACCGGCCGCACCTTCGCGGCCCAGGGCTTCGATGCGTCCAATGTCTTGCGTTACGCGGGCCAGGTGACCGGCATCACCATCACCGCGGGGCAGGTGACGGCGGTGACGCTGGTGTTGCAACAGGTGGATGCCCCCGTTCCCTTTGACAACGCGGCTCCCGTCATCACGTCGTTGGTGGCGAGTCCCAGCATGGTCTTTCCGGGCGAGGTCGTGACGCTGCAGGCCGCCGCGGAGGACCCCAACGTCGGGGACACGCTCACGGTCGCCTGGACGGCCGCGTCTGGCAGCTTCAGCGCGGCGTCGAGCCTCTCCACGACCTGGACGGCCCCCGCGACGCTGGGACCGGCGGTGCTCACCTTGAAGGTGACGGATTCGAAGGGGGCCAGCGCGACCCTGGACGCCACGGTGACCGTGAGAAGCGCAACGGGCGGCGCCGTGGTCAACGGCTCCTTCAACACCTGGCCGCAGGTGAGCGGAATCATGGCGACGCGCACTTCGGTCGCGGTGGGCGAGTCCACCACCGTCACGGCCAGTGCCAGCGACGCGGATGGGGACAGCCTCCGCTATCAGTGGACTTCCTCGTGCCTGGGGACGTGGGCCAATGCGAACACGGCGAGCGCCAGCTTCACCCCCACCGCCCAGCCTCCCGCGGGCATCCCGTGCGCGAGCTGCGCGCTGAGCGTGGCGGTGACGGACGACCGGGGTGGGCAGACGACGGGAACGCTGAGCCTCTGCGTGGGGACGCCGACGTCGGTGCGCTTTCCTCCCGACGTGGTGGAGACCTTCCAGTCCCACACCGCCGTGCCCGCGGCGGGCAGCCCCGTCGCCTTCCGGGTGAAGGCCCAGGACGCGCAGGGCAGTGCGCTCACCTTCGCCTGGACCGCGAACGTGGGCACGCTGGGGACCGCCAGCACAGGCGCGGCGACGAGCGAAGTCCTCTGGACGGCGTCGGCCTGCGTGCCGGCCGGGATGACGCCGGGCGTGCAGGTGACGGTCACCAACGCGTTGGGTCTGTCCACCGTCAGGACCTTCAACCTGCAAGGCGGGGCCAGCTGCGCCGTGCCCTTCGCGGCGACGCTGGCTTCTGGCTACGGCTTCACCCTTTCCCTGAAGCAGGACGGCACCGTCTCCGCCTGGGGTAACAACCAGTACGGCCAGCTCGGGGATGGGACGACGACCAACCGGACCACCCCCGTGAAGGTGCAGGACCTGTCGGGGGTCGTGGCCATCGCCGCGGGCCGTGTCCATGGCCTTGCGCTGAAGGCGGACGGCAGCTTGTGGGTCTGGGGCACCAATAACTCGGGCCAGCTGGGTGACGGCACCTATACGAGCCGCCTCACTCCGGTACGGCTCCAGGGGGTCGGCAACGTCGCCGCCTTTGACTCCACCTATGAGCATACCCTGGTGTTGAAGCAGGACGGCACCGTGTGGGCCTGGGGCTACAACAAGAGCGGACAACTGGGTGACGGGACCACCGTCACCGACCGCAACGCTCCCGTGCAGGTCCAAGGGCTGACGGGCATCACGGCCATCGCCGCAGGTTACCACCACTCCCTGGCCTTGAAGCAGGACGGCACCGTGTGGGCCTGGGGCAATAACGCGGACGGCCAACTGGGTGACGGGACGAATACAAACCGCCTCGTCCCCGTGCAGGTCACCGGCCTGTCGGACATCCAGGCGGTCTCCACCAGTCTCTTTCACAGCCTGGCCCTCAAGAGGGACGGCACCGTCTGGGCCTGGGGAGAGAACTTCTATGGCCAGCTCGGGGATGGAACGAAACAACCGAGGACTCTGCCCGTGAAGGTGCTGTCGCTGACGGGGGTGACCTCGGTCTCCGCGGGGGAGCTGCACAGTCTTGCATTGAAGGCAGACGGCACCCTGTGGAGCTGGGGCTGGAATGCCTACAGTCAACACGGGGACGGGACAAGCCTCCCCACCATCCGCGACTCCCCCGGAAAGGTGCCAGGCCTGACAGGTGCCAAGGCCATTCTTGCCAGGCGCCACTCCAGCTTCGCGCTTCTGCCGGGGAATGAGGTCTGGGGGTGGGGGTACAACGAGAATGACCAGTTGGGCGTGGGGACGGCCTTTCCGATCAGGGTTCCGACGCGGATGACCTACTGAGCCGCGGGGGCGTCTTTCCCGGGACGGCGGTGGGCTTGAGGCCCGGAGCTAAAAGCCCTGCACCTTCACCGGCGTAGAGCGGTTCCTCGTCGTCACGTCGCCCGGCGGGCCGTAGTCGTTCCAGCCCCAGGCCCAGACGCTACCGTCCGACTGCAGCGCCACGGTGTGTTCGTCATCCGTGGCGATTTCAATGCCTCCACGCCGCGGCTGCCGGTGGTGGACGCAATGCTGCCTTTCCTGTGCGCTGTGTGGCCTGGCGCAGGACCTGGCGGACCGCCTCCGCGGCTGAGACGCGCTTCGCGCTGTTCGTGTGTGTGGTATCGAGCCTGCCGTGCACGAGCGAATCCCCACTCCGGCGCGTTACTGGGCGTCGCGGGTGCTGCTGCTGGCGTGCGCCAGCGTGGTGGCTACGTCGCGGGTCCGGTCCAGCGACGAGCTGTCTCCCGTCCTCTCTGGCACTCCTGTCCGGCTGACGATGAACAGTGCCAGGGTCATGCGCACACGGGTCGTCCGTGCGGAGGCGAAGGAGGGTTCGTCGGTTCCGGCGGTGGGAGAGCTGCGGCTGATGGCCAACGCGAAGTGGACGCCGAGCGACCCCACCCAGACGGCGCAGCCCCGGCTGTCGATCAACTCCTACGACGGCCAGACCGACCGGGGTCGAGCCATCGGCCGGGCTCCAAACCCAGGAGCCCGGCTTCCTGCTTCACGCTCAACCCGGGAACGTGCAGCGGCCCGCCACACGGACACCCGGCGCGTCACTGCACGGTGAAGCCCACCGTGTTGCTGGTGACCGTCTCCGTGCCCGCCGTGGCGGTGGCGGTGACGGCGTGCGCACCGGGCACGCGCGCCACGTAGCTCCATCCTGCCTTGCCCTTGGCATCCGTGGACACGGTGAGCGCGTCCATGAGGCCATCCGGACGGAGCAGACTGAATCGCACGCTTGCCTGCGCGGAGCCTGTTCCTCGCGTCACGAGGGTCGTGACGAGCACCAGACCGTTGCGCCTGTAGCTGAGCGCCGGCACCGACAGCGTGGCCTTCAGCGGCAGCGGGGTGACGTCCACCGTGAAGCTGCCCAGCGCCGCGCTCGCGCCCGGGTGCGAAGCCGTCCCGCTCACCGTGAAGCGACCGGACACCGTCTGCGGAGGAGTCACGGTGAGCGTCACCTGTCCGCTCGCGCCACGAGCCAGCGAGAGCGCCATCTGCGACAGGCTCGACGTCCAGCCCGACGGTGCCGAGGCGCCCAGCGAGAAGCTGCTCGCGGCGCACGCCGTACTGTCGTTGTTCGTCACCGCCATCGTCACGGTTAGCGGCTTGCCCGCCTCCACGGTGGCCGAGGCCGGCGTGAAGTCCACCGACGGCACACGGGGCACGCACACCACGCGCGCCTCCAACTGCGCGCCACCAACGGATACCCCGTCACGCAGCACGCCCAGCTCGAAGGAACGGCTGCCCGCGCCCGCGTTCGAAGGCGCGGTGACCGTCAGCGTCGCGGTGGCCGTGGCCCCGGGCGCCACCGTGAGCGACGGCGTGGAGAACACCGAGCCCCACGGGTCCGAATCCAGCGCCAGCGTGAACGTGGAAGCTCCACACGTCGCCGCATCGTGGTTGGTGACTGACAGCGTGTAGCTTCCCGTCCCTCCCGGCACCACGTCCACCGTCGACGGCAGCGCGCTGAGCGTCGGCGCCGAGCGCACGCAGGGATTCACCGTGACGGAGGCCGTGGCGGTGGTCTCCACCACATAGCCGTCCCGCAGAATCTGGAGGTCCACGGCGTAGGTTCCCTGCGCGTCCGTGGGCACCGTCTTGTACATCGTGAACTCGAACGAACCGCCGGGCTCGATGTCGAAGCCATACTGGTCATAGTCCGTGGCCCAGCCCGCGGGCAGCGTGGACGCGGGCTCGAAGTACCACCACCCGCACGCGCGCGAGTCGTGGTTGACGAGGGTGACGCCAAAGGCAGCCGTGTCCCCGGCGCTCACCGTCTGCGAGGCCCGGTCGAAGCGCACCTCGAGGGGCGCCTGCTGGCACGGCGCAATCACATCCAGTATGTCCTCCGCGGTGATGCTCGCGCCGTCACGCGCGACGGTGACATCCACCGTGTACGTGGCGTACTGCGTGCCCTGCGGCACCTCCTTGGTGAAGTAGAGGGAGCGCTGATTGCCGGGCTCCAGGGTGATGCTGGCGGGGAGGTTCGTGGTCGGCCAGCCCGCTGGCATCGACGTGGAGAGCGCGAAGGTGGAGGTAGGGCAGCCCACCGTGTCGTTGTTGGTGATGGAGAGGCCGCTGTCCACCTGCCAGCCCGGCGCGGCGTACTCGTACCAGGTGTCGAACGTCACCGTCGGCGGCGCGCGCACGCACGGCACGGGCTCATAGTGGACGCTCACCGTGATGCCCGCGGGCGTGGCGGCGTCCACCGACAGGCGCAGGTTGGTGTACGGGTCCGCCCACGTGCCGGGCAGGAAGGCCGGATCCCACCACGCGGACGTCTCCGGCGTGAAGTCCAGCAGGTGCGTGTAGCTGCCCGTGTACGTGTCCTCGTAGTGCACCAACGCGCCGTCGTACACCTGTGAGGGGAAGAAGCTGACGTCGTAGTCGCCCACCTGCCGGCGGGCCTCCAGCCACAGCCAGCCGTCGCCGTAGAAGCCACGGCGCACCTTCAGCGCCTGCAGGCCACTGCCCATGGGCGCGGACAGCGGGGACAGCGTGAAGGTGCCGTCCGTGCCGTCCACCGTGGCCACCGAGCTCGGCTCCAACCAACCGGCGCGCACCTTGTGCGGCGCCGCGTAGTGGCCCAGGTTCCAGTCGCCCATGGAGGTGAACTTGTCGCCGTACTCGGTGAGCGTGCCCCGCGAGCCCACGGGGCCCAGGGCCTCCGCCCCGAAGTCGCGCGCGCTGCCGTGGTGCAGGGTGAGACTGTGGCCACCCTCGTGCGTCACCAACTCCACGCCCAGGTCATTGGGGCTCATGTACTCGGCGCGCAGCCACGCGGTGGAGGCGGTGATGGAGCCGTCCTGCGTCTGCTGCGTGTAGCACGCCAGCGTGCCCAGGCCGCCGTAGGAGCAGTTGGTGTCCGTCGCCTCCGGGTGGACGATGAAGATGCGGTCATACTGCCGGAAGTCCACGTCCGCGTCGGCCGCGGCGATGGCGGCCACGCGCATGGCGTCCGACTCGGCGCACGAGTAACCCCGGTTCAGCGTGTACCAGCCCACCACGTCGCCGCTGGCGCTGGTGCGGCCCTGGGACACCTCCTGCCAGTAGCGCGTCAGCGAGCGCTGCGTGGTGGAGAAGAACACCTCGCGCACCTGCTCCGCGGTGAGCGTCTGCGGCTGCCCCGGGAAGGTGGCGAGGATGACCAGCGAGCGCTGGTCCCCCGTGGTGCGGCACGCGGACGTGGCGGAGAGCGCCTGACGCACCGGCACCACCTGCGTGTCCTCCGCAGCCAGCCGCGCGGCCAGCTTCAGGCCCCGCACGCGCACGCGCAGGCCGCTGCGCAAATCCCCGGATGGAGTATTCGAGAAGCGCACCTGGAGCCGCTCGCCCTTCACGCGCAGGAAGTGCTCCGTGCGCGCCTCCGTCCGCGCCGGGTTGTCCGCGACGAGCACCTCCAACTCCCCCTCGAAGTCCCCGCGCGCCTCCAGCAGCGGCGCCGCGTCCGGCTGCTTCCGGGCGAGGTTCGCGCGCACGGACTCGGGAAGCGCCAGCGCCAGCGCGGCGCCCGCATCCACGTCCATCAGTGAGCCCAGCGCCTCGGCGCGCTCACGCAACAGTGGCGTCAGTCCCGCCTTCTCGCCCCGGCGCAGCCGGGCGTTGAGCTGCGACACCTTCTCCTTCAACGGCGCGGACTCGGCCCCTGCGAGGGCCGGGGGCGCGGTGGGAGCCGGCGTGGGCTCCTCCTGCGTGGCGCAGCCCAGGGTCAGCGCCAGCGTGACGGTCAACAACGTGCGAAACATACCCTCTCCCGGTGAGCGGCGGCCCTGGCACGGGAAGCGCGCTTTTCGGGCCGCCGCGCGCGCCTTCTGCCCCGGGCTGCTGGATGTTTTCAACATCACTCCAGAACTCCGTGCGCGATGACGCCTCCGTCACGCCGAGTTGTCCCCGATGTCACTCCGCCATGTTGCCGTGCCATCCGCGGCGAAGGCGCTCAGCGGTACCGGGAGGCCTGTAGCTCGTACATCGTCGCGTAGCGCCCCCCGACGGCGACCAACTGCTCGTGGGGGCCCTCCTCGACGACCTTCCCGTTCTCCAGGACGAGGATGCGGTCCGCCATCTTGACCGTCGAGAACCGGTGCGAGATGAGCAGCGCCATCTTCCCGCTCGACAGCTCACCGAACCGGTTGAAGACGTCCAGCTCCGCACGGGCATCGAGCGCCGCGGTCGGTTCGTCCAGGACGAGGATCTGCGCGTCGCGCAGGTACGCCCGGGCGAGCGCGATCCGCTGCCACTCGCCTCCGGACAGGTCGAGTCCGCCGTCGAAGCGGCGTCCCAGCATCTGCGCGTACCGGCCCGGCAACCGGTCGATCACCGCGTCGGCCTGGCTCTTGCGCGCGGCCTCCAGGATGCGCGCCGGATCCTCGTGCTGCTCGATACGGCCCACCGCGATGTTGTGATGGGCCGTCATCTCGTAGCGCGCGAAGTCCTGGAAGATGACACCGACCTCGTGCCACAGGTCCTCCAGCCGGTAGTCCCGCAGGTCGACGCCATCGAGCAGGATCTGCCCCGAGCTCGGCTCGTAGAGCCGCATCATCAGCTTCACGATGGTCGTCTTCCCCTGCCCGTTCTCCCCGATGAGCGCGATGCGCTCCCCCGGAGCCATGTGGAAGCTCACACCCCGGAGGACAGGCTCGGGTCTGCCGGGATACGTGAAGGTCACATCGCGGAACTCCAATCCCTTGCGGATGGGTTTGGGGACCGGGACCGCGTTCGTCGACGAGCGGATGGACGGCTGGAGCGCGAAGAACGCCAGCATGTCGCGGATGTAGAGCGCCTGGTCCGCGATGCCCGCACCCGTCACGGAGAACTCCTGGAGCGTCCGGTTTGCTCCCGCGATGGCCCCCGCGAGGAACGTGAGCTCCCCCACGCTCAGGGACCCGCGCGCGGCCTGGTAGACGACGAAGGCATAGGCGCCGTAGTAGCCGAGTGAGCTGACCACCGAGAGCAGGGACAGGCCCGCGAGCGCGCGTCGCGACAGCTTCACGACCTCGTCCCGGAGCTCTCCCGACACGCTCTCGTAGCGGCTCATCAGGAAGGAGCTCAAGCCGAAGATCTTGAGCTCCTTCGCGCTCTCCCTGCTCGCGCCAAGCTGTCTCAAGTAGTCGAGCTCACGCCGCTTGGGCGTGTGCCGGAAGTTCAGCGCATACACTCGCGCCCCGAAGTACGCCTCGCCCAGTGCCGCGGGCACGAGGCAGACCACGATGTTCAGCAGGATCCACGGGGAGAAGACCACGATGCCCACGCACAGGCTCACGGTCGTCAGCCCCAGCTGCAGGAAGCGGGAGATCGCGGCGACCATCACCAGCCGGTCCGTGGCCTGGGCCCGGGCCCGCTCCAGGCGGTCATGGAACGCCGGGTCCTCGTAGGTCGCGAGGTCCAGCCGCGAAGCCTGCGCCATCAACCGCAAGCTCACCTGCCGCACGTAGTTCTCACGCAGCACCACGCCTACGTAGTCGATCCCCCTGGAGAGGACGGCGCCCAGGACCGCCAGCCCGAACTCCAGCGCGACAAATCCCCAGAGCCGGCTCGTCATCCCGAGCCCCGCGCTGGCGTTGGCCACGACGCCATCGACGATCCACCGGGCGACGACGAGGACCGCCAGGGGGATCAACGCCGCCAGCGTCCGGAGCACGAGGTGGGCGACCACCGTCCTCGGGCCCGACTCCCACACCATGCGGAGCACCGGCAGGATGTTTCGGAGCGAAGCCAACCGCCCCTCCTGGACGTTGTCGTTCGATTGCGTCCGCGCCGTGCCAATGACTGTCATGGTGCTTCCTTCGTCTCATAGACAAGGACGTCGATCCACGCGATCCGCCAGTGCCGGTGGAAGTGTTGGATCAGGATGTCGTCACACGCCAGGTTGGTCAGGGCCAGCAGGGTCAGTCCCAGCGACCGGGGGGACGCAAGGGACTCCGCCTCCAGCAGCGCCTGGAGACCGTCGACGGGACTGCCCGGATTGAACCGGAGCGCGAGTGCCTGGAGGTGCAGGGAGGCCTCGGGCCGGGACGCGGTCTCCACCGCGGGGCGCGCCGCGTCCTCCAGCAGCGTGGCGGGAGGAAACCAGAGGAACACGGACGGAGCCAGCTGCTCGACCGCCGCATGGGCATCCGGCGTCCCAGCCCCCCGCGTCTCCAGGTGCGACTCCAGCAGCCGTTGCCAATGGCGGAGGGGCAACTGCCCTTCCGCGATGGCGACGAAGCTCGCCAGGAGTCCCGCGTCGTCGAAGGCCGCCTGGAGCCGCGGGGCTGGCGTCCCCGACCCCACGTCATGGCCCTCGTGGAGAAGGCCGCTCGACGCGTCGTGAAGGAATGCGAAGTCCATGCCTTCACGCAGCGCCCGCGCGCGGGCCTCACATGCCTGGATGGAAGCGGAGGTCCCGCCCGCGCGGCGCATGCCCTCCAGGGCGCTCTCGAGGACGATGAGCGCGGAGGCCAGCATGCCGCTCTCCGAGGTGGACAGTCCTCGGAGCCCGCCTCCGGTGAGGGGATGTCCCCTGAATCGTTCGAGCCGCTCGACCGCGCCAAGCGCCTCGTCGAGCCTCGACAACAGGGCCGCTGACTCCAGACAGCCCAGGTGGTGCGCGCACAAGGGAGCCACGAGCCCCAGTGCCGCATCCACGGCGGTGGGCTTCGCGTCCGCATCGCGGCTGTCGCACGCCCGCGCGTAGAGCGTCCAGCAGCGCCGCGCCAACTCCGCGGGAGCCCCCTGCCCTTCCTCCAGAGGCGGGGCCGCCCGTTCCTTCCGCGCGAAGACGAGCAGGGGAACCCAGGCGACGAGCATGGGCGACGCCCAGGGCAGCGAACCCGGGTTCATGACGGCGAGCGCCCCCGCGATGACCAGCGCCAGCAGTGCGGCGCGCCAGAACTCCGGAAGCATCATGGACGAGATGGCGCGGAGCTTCTGGTTCGCCTGGGAATGCGTCGTCCAATCCAGGATGCGCGCGCGATCCACCCCCATCCGATAGAGCGCGCGAGCGATGGCGTCCATCATTACTCCCGCCAGTGGGAGCAGTACCGCCAGCTCCATCAAGGCATCCAGCAGCGTGCCGTAGGCAGTGGATAGCAGGAACCGCGGAACGTGACGCGGAGGGGGAAGCCGCCAGACGGTCCACGCGACGAACATGAGCGAACCGAGGACGGGACGGCGACAGAACCACCCCGCCACGCCCAGCGTCCAGGCCCACGCATCAGTGCTCCCCGGCGTCCACAACCATCCGTAGGTCACCACGAGCAGTGCCCATGGAGCGCTCAGGCTGCGGCGCATGTCCGTGAAGATCCGCCACCGGTCGATCACGCTCAACGGATTGACGACCCACCGGCCGCCGCGCGTGGGCACCCATGGCAGCAGCCAGGGCAACAACTGCCAGTCTCCTCGGGTCCAGCGGTGCCAGATGCGCGCGGTCCCGGCGATGTCCGTGACGCGTCCCTCGAACATCTGGATCTCGGGAACGTGCGCGACCCGCGAGAACATGCCCTCCAGCTTGTCGTGACTCAGGACGGCATTCTCGGGGATGCGCCCTTCCAGGCTCCGGGCGAAGGCCGCCACGTCGTAGATGCCCTTGCCGACGAACTCGTCGATGCCAAAAGCGCGTTGACTCAAGCTGGTGCGTTCGCGTGTCTTGCGCCGGAAGAGGGACGTCTTCACGCCTTGCATCGCAAGCCATGCCGACCGCGTGAGCTCTCCTCGCAGCCCGGGCTGGAGCATCGAATACCCGGACACCACGCGCTGACTGTCACCGTCGAACCGGGCCTGGTTCAGGGGGTGGTGGAGGACGGAGACCAACCGCGCCGCGGAGCCTGGGAGCAGGTGCGTGTCGGCATCCAGGGTAATGACATACCGGACGGTCCGAATGACGCCCGGTACGGGCCCCACGTAGCTCGTGTCGTCCGCCCCGAGCACCAGCCGGTTGAGCTCCTCCAGCTTGCCCCGCTTGCGCTCCCACCCCATCCAACAGCGCGCCACGGGATTCCACCGCCGTTCGCGATGAAGCAGGAAGAAGCGCGGCGCGTCCTGGGGGCAGTGCCGCGCGTTGAGCAGCCGGATCCCGTCCTCCAGGCGGAGCAGCATTGCCGCCTCCTCGGGGAGCTCCTTCTGACTGGCGTCAGGGAAGTCTGTCAGCAACGCGAAGAAGAGCTCCGGGGAGACATTGCCCTGGAAGTTGCGCTCCAGCCTCCGGAGCTGGGTTTCGATGTCGTCCAGGCTCGCCACCAGCAGGGGCGTGACGACCAGCGTCCGTGTCTCCTTGGACAAGACCCGCTCCGGGTCCATCCTGGGCATCGGTGGCGGCTCCCTGAAACACCGCGTGAAGACAGCGTCGACGCCCCCCTGCAAGAGCTCCAGGCACGGCAGCAGGAGCAGGACGACCAGAGGCCATCGGTCCGCGGCGTCGAGCCCGGACGCGGCCAGCGCGCGCTCCAGCCCCAGCAGCGTCAGCAGGGTCAAAAGACAGACAACCGCGACATAGAGGGGTGCCGCGTGACGAACCAGGACCCTGGTCAGGCGGGTACGCGCGGGCACCGCACACCCCAGATGGACCTCGAACTCCGGCCTGCCACGAGAGAGCAACGCATCTCCAACGTGACGGTCACGCGAATCGTTGCCCCCCCTCTCCGCGCTCCACGCTACGGCGGCGCGTGCGACGGACTCGGGTGTCTGTCTCGACCCGGAAGCCAACTCCTGACAGGCGGTCTGGTAGCGGGCACGGGTGCCCTCGTCCATGTCTGCGTATGCGCCCAACGGGTCACGTCGGAGGATCGCGTCGACGGGTTCGGGCTCCGTCGCATGGACCGACGCGGACGGCTCCTGCCGCTCACGGGGAGAGTGACTGGCGATGTTCATCTCCACCGGGAACTAACTGGAAAACCGAAAAACCTCCAGTTCCAATCAAGAGACAAAATTGAAGTTTCACCCTTGCGGCTCCGCCGTACTCTGTACGCAAGCGAACACGCCCAACGCGAAGCTCCTGCTTGAGCAGCCCGGCCCCATCCAGTTGCGGCGTGCGCTCCTGCCTCGCCGCTGCCCCGTTTGCGGGCCCTGTTTTACCCGGGCAATATTGACGTGGCATTTATACCCGGGTAGAAATGGCGTCATGACTGCATTCGATCTGAACCGCGGCGCGGTTGCTCCGGTCGCCGACGAGGTCGACCTCGTCGACCTGTCCGTCACCGGAGTCATCCCGCGCGAGCTCGACGGAACACTGCTGCGCAACGGTCCGAACCCACTGCGCGGCCGCTTCGAGGGCAACGGCGTGCTGTCGTGGTGGCCGGAAGCAGCGATGCTGCACGCGATCGCGTTCGAGGATGGCCGCGCGGCCAGCTACCGGAACCGCTGGGCGCGCACGCGCCGCTGGGCCGACGTGTACTCGCCCGCTCAGGCGCCGCACCTGCCCGACACCAATCCGAACGTGAACGTGTTGCTGCATGCGGGCGAATTGCTGGCGCTGGCGGAGGGTGCGGCGCCGTTCGCGATCACGGCCGAGCTCGATTCGCTCGGCGCGCCCCGACGGCACGCCGGGGTTGCCGGCGGGATGACCGCGCATCCGAAGGTCGATCCGCTGACGGGCGAGCTCATCGCGTTTCGCGCGGACTGGCGCGCGCCGTGGCTGCGCTACGGTGTCGCGGACGCGCAGGGTGTGCAGCGCGCCGACGTCGTTGTCGACGTGCCGGCGCCGTCGATGATGCACGACCTCGCGATCACCGCGACCCGCAGCCTGCTGCTCGACCTGAACGTCGGGTACGACTTCTCGCTGCTGAAGCAGGGCCACCGGATGCCGCTGCGCTGGCACGATGACCGGCAGGCGCGCATCGGCGTGATCCCACGGTACGGCGGAAACGTGCGCTGGTTCGGCATCGAGCCTTGCTTCATCCAGCACGTCGTCAACGCGTATGACCGCGACGAAGCATGCGTCGTGCTCGATGCGGTCCGCTATCCGTGGTTCTTGCGGCTCGACGCGAGCACGGGCAGGTTCGCCGACAACCCCGTTGGCATGCTGTGGCGCTATGTGATCGACACGGCGAGCGGCCGGGTCGACGAAGGGCCGCTCAGCGACGGCGGGATCGAGCTGCCGCGCATCAACGAGGGCCGGACGGGGCGCCCCTACCGTTACCTGTATGCGACCGAGCAGCCGACCCCCGTCGAAATGCGCGGCGTGGTCCGCTTCGATCACGAGCGAGGCGCGACGAAGCGCTACGCGCTGCCGCCCGGCGACCAGAACAGCGAGCCTGTGTTCGTGCCGTGCCCGGGAGGCGTCGACGAGGACGACGGCTGGCTGATGGTGATGGTCTATCGTGCGGCGACGGACTCCAGCGACCTCGTGATTCTCGACGCACGCGAGATCGACGCGGAGCCCGTCGCGACCGTTCACCTGCCGCGCCGGGTGCCCGCCGGGTTTCATGGCGCGTGGGTGCCGCGGACGCGCTGAGCGGCGTGTGCCCGGGGTAGAGAGCGAGACGGAGCCCATGAGCCAGTGGAACGACCCGCAGCTTTGGCAGGCCCTTCTGGACGGCGCTGGCTGTCTCATCCGCACACGCGGTGTGCCGCTTCACGTCATCGCCCGGCAGGAAAGTGAGGCGCCCCTCTCACCGGAATGAGCGTCCGCACGACATGCTGCACATACTCGGTCCGGGCACGGCTCGTGCCCAGCGACTCAGGGCTGGCGATGGACAGGTGCAGCAGGCCCACATAGGTGGAGTACGCCTGGAGCGCCCACCTGCGAGCATCACGCGCCGGCAGCCCCAGCGCCCTGTAGAGCCTGGTGACGTAGTCGATGCGCAGCTGGGACACCCGCGCAAGCACCGGCTGGATGCGAGGGTCCGAAGAAGCACCAGCGACCAGGGCGACCTCGATTCTTCCATGCGCGCCCTGCTCGAAGGTCAGCTCCAGCAGCTGGCGCAAGCGCGCCCTGGGGTCCGGCAACGCCTCCAGGCGCTGAATGACCCGGGTGGTCGCCCATTCCTCCCACCGTGAGAGCGCGGCCTGGAGCACGTCCGACCGATCCTTGTAGTGCCAGTAGAAGCCGCCCTTCGTCACCCCCAGGCTGCGCGCCAGCCGCTCCACGGACAGCGAATCCACGCCATTCTCCAGGCTCCACAGCGCGGCATCCGCCCAATCCTCCGCCGACAACCCGGCCTCCCGAGGGGCCCTGCGGATGTCCTCGATGCTCCGGAAGGACGCCGGTTCGGGAACTCGGGAAGTAGTGCGGCTCATCGTCCAATCCAGTCTGGAGGCCCGGGCTTCCAGCACCTCGATACGCTACCGTATCGCGATACGGTAGCGTATCGGATGGACAATGGGAGGCTCCACATGCGGGTGACGAGCAGGTCGCTGCCGGACGTTCTGCGCCCCTTCGCACAGGGTGCGGACCACGTGGACGTGAAAACGGTGGAATCCCAGGCCACGTTGCGCCAGTTCCTGGCAGGCCTCATGTCCTACCAGCCCGTGTGGGTGAGCGCGCTGTACCGGGTTCGCGCCGTGTTCGTGCGGCTGCTCGGGATGCGGCAGCACGGCATCCCCCAGCAGCGCCTGTCGCGGCCCGTGGACATTCCGATGACGCCGGGCAGCGCGGCCTCATTCTTCACCGTGCGCCATGCCGAGGAAGAGCACGTGTGGGTGGTGTCGGCCAAGGACACGCACCTGGAGGCCACGCTGGCGGTGGTGGTGGAGCCCGCGGAAGGCCCCCGTCGGCGCTTCCACGTGGTGACGCTGGTGCATTACCGGAACTGGGCCGGACCCGTGTACTTCAACGTCATCCGGCCCTTCCACCATCTCGTCGTTGCCCGCATGGCCCGCCACGGAGCGAGCGCCGGATGAAGCCGGCTCGCTCAAGAAATCGACGAACACGCGCGTCTTCATCGCCGGATGGGCGTCACGTCGCGACACAGTAACGCCACGCTGAAGAACCTCGGGCGCGTCCCCATGCCGCACGGCGCACATCACATCGAGGTGCGCTGAACCGCGCCCGCGCTGGCACGCCGCAGCTTCTCCGGGGTGGGCGGCCCTGCGCTCATCCCCAGAGAAGATCAAGCCTCGGCGATCGCGTCAAACGACCCCCAAGTCAGGCTCACCCGACGCCTCGGTCGATTTAACAGATGGTTGCCTGGGGCAAGTACTTTCCGGGGGCCCTGGAAAATACAGACGTAGATTGGTTATGGCTTTGCATTCCATGGCCCTTCCCTCCCGTTGGCTGTTGCTCGCAGCCTCCCTGGTCCTGGGTGGCTGCCCCTCCTCCTCCGGCGATGACGCCGGGACGCCGGGCGGCCTCAAACGGTCGTCGCAACAGCTGACGCGAATACTTCGGCAGGCGTTCGCCATGCAAGTGTTTGCCGCGGGCGCCCGTTGAGTTCATGCGCGATGGCGTCGAGTTGCTTGCCAGAGAGGGCGCTCAGGTCCACGCCCTTTGGGAAGTATTGGCGCAGCAGCCCGTTGGTGTTTTCATTGCTGCCGCGCTGCCAGGGGCTGTGCGGGTCGCAGAAGTAGACTTGTACCTGGGTGTCGATGGTGAAGCGTGCGTGCTCGGCCATCTCCTTGCCCTGGTCCCACGTCAGCGAGCGGCGCAGGTGTTCGGGCAGCCGCTGAATCTGCGCTGTCAGCGCCTCGCGGACGCGCTCTGCCGTCCGGCCGTGCGGCAGCTCGAGCAACATCACATAGCGGCTGTGGCGCTCCACGAGGGTGCCGACAGCGGACTTGCCTGCCTTGCCGATGACGAGGTCGCCCTCCCAGTGGCCCGCGACGGCGCGGTCCTCAGCTTCCGGTGGCCACTGGCTGAGCATCACCCTGTCGCGCAGCTGGCCGCCCATGTCGTTGCGCTTGCTGGGCCGGCGCTGGGTCCGGCCTGTACGCAGGCAGGCGGCGAGCTCTTTGCGGAGCGCGCCTCGTGCCTGCACGAAGAGCGAGCGGTAAATGGTTTCGTGAGACACGCGCATGTGGGGCTGCTCGGGGAAGTCCGAGCGCAGTCTGGCGGCAATCTGCTGGGGGCTCCAGCGCCGTGCCAGGCACTGCTCCACCTCGTCCCTCAGCGGGCTGCTTTCGGCGAGTTTGCGGTGCTTGGGACGACGCGCCCTGCGCTCAGCGCCTTCCTCGGCACGCCACGCCCGGTACTTCCTCCTGCCACCCGTCGCGGCCACGTCGCGCGACACGGTGGACGCGGAGCGTCCCAAACGACGCGCGATGGCGCGCATCGACTCGCCCGCATGTACGCCGCGCGAGACTTCCTCGCGCTCCTGCAGCGATAGGCGCAAGGGCGAGCGCGGGCGCGCGCGCGGCGCGACTCCGCCCGTCTTCACCAGGAGCCGCTGAATGGATTTCTTCGAGCAGCCGATGGCCAGCGCCGCTTGCTCAAAGTTCTCGCCAGCGATGACACGCCGACGAATCTCCAGCCTGTCCTCACCTGTCAGCCTTGCTGCTTTCCCACTGCCTCGCACCCAGTGCCGTCAAGCAGGGTGCCATGGTGAGCACCCACGTGGTGCGTTCACCGCTTGAGACCGCCCAGCGTTCCAGGGAGCCACCATCTCGCCAAGGCCATACGAGTTCATCTCTCCAGAGTTCACCAACTCCTCGGCAGGGCAGCCAATGACACCCGCGGAGAGGTCCGCATACTGCTGCTTGCTAATCGTCGTGGACATCCTTCGGTCACCTCATCTCGGGAGTCCACAAAACCCGGGAAGGCGCACAGGGCGCGGCGCTTGGCCATGCAACAGCTTGACGCAAGTCGTCAGCCCGGGCGACTGAATCTTGACTCGCATGAGTCACCCAAAACCCCAGTCTGCGGGTGGGATTAGCGTATGAGCTCATACGTCCGGATGATCAGCAGTGCGATTGTATTCTTCACGCCAAGTGAGGCACCCTGGCCTTCGAAGGCCAGTCAACGGGGGGCGTGGAGACAGCCTCCATTCATGGGGATGTCATGCAAGCAATGAGAGCCGGCCGGGCTCTGCTGTTGGGTTTTTTCTGTGTTGTCGTCGGCTGTAGCAAGCCGCCCGAAGAGAAGACGCTGACTCGCAACGCGTCCCCTCTCGTGGAGGGGTGGAATGCCACGGCCGACATGGCGGAGGCGCGCAAGTACCACGCGGCGGTGGCGCTGAGCTCAGGCAAGGTGCTGGTCGCGGGTGGGTACAACGCTGGCGGGTACCTGTCCTCCGCGGCCCTTTACGACCCGGGCACGGGCACCTGGACGGCCGCGGGCCCCATGCCGGAGCCCCGGCAGGTCCTCACCGCGACGCTGCTGCCCTCGGGCAAGGTGCTGGTGGCGGGCGGCGAGAACGCGACGGGCCGTCTGGCTTCCACGGCCCTCTACGACCCGGCCTCCAATGCCTGGACTTCCGCTGGCAGCTTCGCCACCGGGGTGGCACGAGACTCCCTGACGGCGACGCTGCTGCCCTCGGGGCGGGTGCTGGTGGCGGGCGGCGGAAACGGTTCGGGACCGCAAGGCAAGGTGGATGTGTATGACCCGGCCTCCGGTACATGGAGCGCGGGGGCGAGTCTGGCGATGCCGCGACGCAACCATACGGCGACGCTGCTGCCCTCGGGCCAGGTGCTGGTGGTGGGCGGAAGAGCGAGCACCAGCCTGACGAGCGCGGAGCTGTACACGCCCTCCAGCAATACGTGGATGGCGACGGGAAGCCTGTCGACCGCGCGCCACAACCACACGGCGACGCTGCTGCCTTCCGGCAAGGTGCTGGTGGTGGGCGGGCGCAATAGCAGCACCGGGCTGGTGGCGACGGCGGAGGAATACGACCCGAGCACGGGCCTGTGGAGCGCGCCGGGTGCGCTGGGCACCGCGCGCGAGTTGCACACGGCGGTGCTGCTGAGCTCGGGACAGGTGCTGGTGGCCGGAGGCATGTACGGCAGCGCGGCGACGAACGCGCTGGGCAGTGCGGAGGTGTATGCCCCGGACACCCGGCTGTGGAGTGCGACGACCGCGATGGGGAGCGCGCGGTACGTGCACGTGGCGGTGCCGCTGGAGGGGCGGGGGAAGGTGCTGGTGGTGGGCGGAATCGGCGTCAGCGGCGCGAGCCTGAAGACGGCGGAGACGTATGTGTATGACGCGTGCGCGGGGGTGAGCTGCGACAGCTCCCCGGGGCCTTGCTACGAGGCAACCGGGACGTGCGGCAACGGGGTGTGCAGCTACGCGCCAAAGGCTTCGGGCGTCAGCTGTGATGACGGGGATGCGTGCACCGGTGAGGACGCGTGCAACGGCGCGGGCGTGTGCACGGGAAGCGCCACCCAATGCGGCAGCCCGCCCGGGCAGTGCTATGAGGCGGCGGGCACGTGCGGCGACGAAGGGGCATGCTCCTACGCGTACAAGGCGTCGGGCGCGGCGTGTGATGATGGCGACGCGTGCACGGTGGAGGAGACGTGCAACGGGGCTGGTGGGTGCGCGGGGACGCCGGTGAGCTGCACCAGCCCGCCCGGGCAGTGCTTCGAGGCAGCGGGCACGTGCAGCGAAGGTGCGTGCAGCTACGCTCCGAAGGCCGCGGGCACCGCGTGTGACGATGGCAACGGAGGAACCCTCCACGACGTGTGCAGCGGGGCGGGAGTCTGCGCGGGAGTGCCGGCCTGTACGACGCCTCCGGACGCCTGCCATGACTCCCCGGGCACGTATAGCAACGGCGCGTGCACCTATCCGCCCAAGAGCGCGGGGACCCTCTGCGACGATGGAAACAGCTGCACCACGGGCGACGTGTGCAACGGCGCCGGGACGTGTGGTGGCGCAGCGCTGAGCTGCAACAGCCCGCCCAGCCAGTGCTACCAGGCGGCGGGCACCTGCTCCAACGGGACGTGCAGCTATGTCCCGAAGGCTTCGGGGGCGAGCTGCGACGATGGCAACAGCTGCACCACGGGCGACGTGTGCAACGGCGCGGGCACGTGCGGCGGCGCGGCGCTGAGCTGCAACAGCCCGCCCAGCCAGTGCCACCAGGCGGCGGGCACCTGCTCCAACGGGACGTGCAGCTACGCACCGAAGTCCTCGGGGACGAGCTGCAATGACGGCAACGCGTGCACCACGGGCGACGTCTGCAACGGAGCCGGTACGTGCGGCGGCGCGGCGCTGAGCTGCAACAGCCCGCCCAGCCAGTGCTACCAGGCGGCGGGCACCTGCTCCAACGGGACGTGCAGCTACGTGCCGAAGGCCTCGGGGACGAGCTGCAATGATAGCGACAGCTGCACCACGGGCGACGTCTGCAATGGCGCCGGTTCATGCGGTGGCGCGCCCCTGAGCTGCTCCACCGCGAGCACCACCTACTGCAGCGGTGACGTCGTCCGCAGAACCACCGGCACCGGAACGTGCAGCGGCGGCGCCTGTACCTCCACCGACACCGCCGTCCAGACCTGTCAGACGGGGACCAGCGGGGCCTACTGCAGCGGCAACGGCGCCTACCAGACCGTCTACCAGGGCTGCATCAACGGCGCCTGCGGGTCCACCCAGCAACTCATCGAATCGTGCTCCACCTCGAGCAGCACCTATTGCAGTGGCAACACCGTCCGCAGGAGCACGGGCACCGGCTGCAGCGGCGGCTCCTGTGGCTCCAGCGACACCATCATCCAGACGTGCTCCACCTCGAGCAGCACCTATTGCAGTGGCAACGATGTCCGCAGGAGCACGGGCACCGGCTGCAGCGGTGGCTCCTGTGACTCCAGCGACAACTTCGTCCAGACGTGTCAGACGGGTGTCGGCAGTTCCTACTGCAGCGGCAATACCGTCTACAGAACGGTCAACAGCGGCTGCCTCAGTGGCTCCTGCGTGTCCGCCCAGCAACTTGTCGAGACGTGTCAAACGGGTGTCGGCAGCTCCTACTGCAGCGGCAATACCGTCTACAGAACGGTCAACAGCGGCTGCCTCAGTGGCTCCTGCGTGTCCGCCCAGCAACTTGTCGAGACGTGTCAAACGGGTGTCGGCAGCTCCTACTGCAGCGGCAATACCGTCTACAGAACGGTCAACAGCGGCTGCCTCAGTGGCTCCTGCGTGTCCGCCCAGCAACTTGTCCAGACGTGCTCCACCGCGAGCAGCACCTACTGCAGCGGCAACGATATCCGCAGGAGCACGGGCACCGGCTGCAGTGGTGGGGCTTGTGGTTCCTCGGATTCATTTGTCCAGACATGCTCCACCGCGAGCACGACCTACTGCAGCGGCAATACCGTCCGGAGGACCACCGGCACCGGTTGCGTCAGCGGCGGCACGTGTGGATCCACCGACACCCTGGTCCAGACCTGTTCCTCAGGACAGACGTGCAGCAATGGAGCATGCGTCACCGTCGGTGGAACATGGCGCAGGGATACAAACGGCAACGAGGGGTTCTGCGACGAACTCTGCGGGGTTTTGTATTGCAACGGCTCCTGCCCGCCTCAAAGGTGCGCCTCCGCCAACCCGGAGGGTCAGCCATGCTCGACGCTCGGCTCGAGTTGCAACGCGGTCCCCTCCCCCAAAGTGTATATCCAATACAATTGCGAGTAGGCGCCGCCCCACTCGCTCATTGTTGAGTCCAGAGTGGACGACTCCGCGCCCCAAGCACGGAGTCGTGGCCTGAACGGGCGATCGCCTGTACCGCGCCGGACTCTTGAGACACCCGGTTGCATCCAGGCGGATGACTCCGTGCCCCAGCACGGAATCATCCGCCGGACGCGGCGAGCCTCCTCGGCCGAGGGAAACCCGCCCCCCATCCGGGGACGGCCCTCCTTGGGAACCGGATGCTCGGCATCACGCCCGGGAGGGCCGGGCCAGCCCGTCTCCCTGAGCGTGAAGGGAGATGGGCGGGCCCCTGCTCAGAATGACTGGGGATCGCGAAGGACGAGGTCCGTCCCCCAGTCGAGGGCCCAGAGCGCCTCCTGCCGGAGTGACCACATCCTGGGAACGGTCGCGGTGTCGTTCTCCGCGATGGCCTGAAGCTTGGGACGGATCCTCGGGTCCTTGTGTCCGGCCAGCGCGTAGATGGACCAGAACCGGATCGCGGGCTCTGGGTCATCGAGCCCGCGTACCAGCAAATCGATGACACGGCGGTAGCGGCGCTGCCAGATGTGCCGGTAGTTCGAGTAGTGAGAGCCCAGCGCCTCCGCGGCCTGTGAGCGGACGCCCGGTGCCTCGTGCGGATTCGCGTAGATGCGCCGCAGGAGCACGAGGTGCTCTGGAGCAAGGTGTGCGAACACGAATCCGTAGACGGCGGCCTCGCGAAGCGTGGGGTCTCCCGGCGATGAGAGGATTCGGGTCAGCAGTCTCAGCCCCTCACGGTACCTGGCGAGTTTATCGGCGGCCACGTGGGGGACCATGTCGGGGTCTTCGCCCCTCAAGGCGCATTCGAGCTTCGCCAGCCCTACCGCATCCCCCTTGAGGAGCCGCTTCCGGGACCTCGCCATTCGCATGCGCTCCTTCGCCGGGTGTCCGTCGCCCGAACAGGAGCGCGTGACGGCCCACCGCGCGTTCCCTGACGCGGCGGCGGAATGAAGGTTCATTCCACGGCGGCCGGCTCCCGGCGGGACGGAACGGGTGGGTGCTAGAACCCCGTCCCATGCAACCTCTCCTCTACAGCGAGCTGGTGCCCTGGTACTCCCTGGTCGACCCTCCCGAGGACCATGAAGACGAGGCCGTCTGCTTCCAGTCGGCGTTCGAGCACATCATCTCCCCGCGGCCGCAAACGTTGCTGGAGCTCGGAGCGGGCGCCGGAAACACCGCGCTGCACCTGAAGCGCCGCTTCACCTGCACACTCACGGACCTCTCCCCGGGCATGCAGCAGCTCAGCCGCGAGCAGAACCCGGACTGCGAGCACGTCCTCGGAGACATGCGCACCCTGCGCCTGGGCCGGACGTTCGACGCGGTGCTGGTCCACGACGCCATCTGCTACATGCTGACGGAGGAGGACCTGCTCGCCGCGGCCCGGACGGCGTTCGAGCACACGCGGCCCGGCGGCGCCGCCATCTTCGCGCCGGACACCCTGCGGGAGACCTTCCAGGACACCACGGAGACGCTGGAGGAGGACCGCGGAGGCCGCTCGATGCGCGGCCTCATGTGGACGTGGGATCCCCACCCCGAGGACAGCACCTACCAGGTCGACTTCGCGTTCCTGCTGCGCGACGGGGACACCGTCCAGGCCGTCCACGACCGGCACGTCGAGGGGCTCTTCACCCGGGACACCTGGGATCGCGTGCTCACCCAGGCCGGCTTCCGCGTCGAGCCCCTGAAGCGGCCCCTCGGAGACGGCGCCTTCGACGACATCTTCCTGTGCCGGCGCTGATGCGCGGCGGAGGACCGCCCGTGTTTCCGGGCGGCCTGCGCCGGAGCCACCGGGCCCGCTACATCATCGGGCCGTGCTGGGACACGGCGGTCCACCGCCCGGCGGCCCGGTGTGCCTTGCCGTTCGTGGGCCGGTACATCTTCCGGATGAAGGACTTGTCCCGGGCCGACAACCGCGTGTTGCTCGGCGTTCCGCTGCGCAGCAGCGACGGCGGCCCCTTGATGAGCTCCTTCGGGAAGCCGTAGAGCATGATGGAGTTCTGGTCGAACCGCGTCGCGTTGAGCTGATCGAGCGAGTACTTGTCGATGACGTTGAAGCGGATCTCCTCCTCGGACCAGTTGTTGGGCGGGCCGCTGAAGGCCGCGATGACCGCGGGCACGTTCCACTGGATGCCGCCCTTCGGGTTCTGGTGCTCATGGATGCAGCCGAGCGCGTGACCGAACTCGTGCACGACGACGCGGCGGTACTCGACGTCGTCCGTGTCGTCCTCGAGCCAGCCGAAGTTCATGGTCGGCTCGTTCTTCGGGAAGTACCGCGTGATGAGGCAGTCCGTGCCCACGGCGGACCACGAGCCCGCATCGGCCGAAAACGAGACGCGGATCTCCGCACCCGGACCGCCCTTCCAGTCGAACCGGATGTTCGCGAACTGCATCCACTGGTCCGCCATCTCCACGACGCGCCGGCGCTGCGTCGGGCTGCCGTCGAGGAACCGGATGCGCAGCGTCTGCCCAGGCTTCCAGCGTTTGCCCGTCTCGAGCGCCAGCTTGAGCGGATGCCACGAAGAGCCCGCGCGCTTCACCCGGGCCAGCACGGGCGCCGGATCGTTCTCTGGGTTCACCTCGATGGCGCGCGCCGCGGCCTCCCGCTTCAGTTCGATGGGTACGACGCGATCGACACACAGCCGACACTCAGCCGCCGTGAGAAGCTTCCGAGCCATGGTCACCCCCGCCTACGAACCGCGAGGATCTCCCGCGGGCCAGCTCCTGGATGGAGCGCGCGCGGGAGCATGGCCACCGCCTCGCGACGAGCCTCCTGCCCTGAAGGGCCGGTGTCGGCTTTGCGCCAGAAGCGGGGAGTGCCGCACGTTGTGCACGGACGCAAGTGCACGTCGTGAATTGCATGAGCGCGTAGAGGCTCGTGCGCA
Source organism: Corallococcus exiguus (assembly GCF_009909105.1). NCBI lineage: Bacteria > Pseudomonadati > Myxococcota > Myxococcia > Myxococcales > Myxococcaceae > Corallococcus > Corallococcus exiguus. The sequence continues at coordinate 257,075 of NZ_JAAAPK010000013.1, read as the reverse complement.
AGCCTTCATGCCCAGAACAACCGTTGCATCCAGGTTCTCAGCTTGAGGGCCCGCGTCCATTCCTGCTTAGGTCCCGGGCAACAGCGCACACTTCGCGTGTGGCTGCCTTCACCCCACGCATCCCCCTCTCCCCCGAGGCCCCATGTCCCACCGGACGTTTCCTGCCCCCCGACTGCGCAATGCGGCGGCGATGCTCTTCCTCGCGCTGCTCGCGACCTCCCCCGCTGCGGCCCGTGGGCGCTACTACAACCACTCCGGCGGCATCGAAACGAGTCATCCCGACTGGTTGAGCTGGATGCCCGGCTCGGCGAGCCTCGCTTCCCTGTCGCTGCCGGGCACCCATGACTCCATGGCGTTCACCTCGACGGGCGGTGCCCTCACCCAGACCCAATCCCTGAGCCTGAGAGCTCAGCTGGACGCGGGTCTTCGTGCCTTGGACATCCGGTGTCGCCACATTGGCGACCGGTTCGCCATCCACCATGGCGTCGTCTACCTGAACGCCAACTTCGACGACGTTTTGGCAACCACCACCCAGTTCCTACGCGACCATCCCGGCGAAACCATTCTCATGCGGGTGAAGGAGGAACACACCCCGGACGGCAATAGCCGGAGCTTCCAACAGACCTTCGAGTGGTATCGCAGCCAGCCCGCCTACAGCCCCTATGTCTGGCGAGGCACCCATGTGCCCACGCTCGGGGAGGTGCGTGGCAAGATTGTCATCCTGGACAACTTCGGCGGTGGAGCCTACGGCGTGAACTGGGGTTCGCTGGCCCTCCAGGATGACTGGACCGTGTCCACGATCTTCGACATCGACAACAAGTGGGACAAGGTCCGGGACCACCTGGGGCGGACGAACGCGGGGGCCCCTCCCACGCTGTATGTGAACTTCCTCAGTGGCTCCTCCGTGGCGGCCTTCCCCAACGTGGTGGCCGGAGGTGATGGGATGGCCATCCGAGGCGTCAATGACTACGCCATCGACCACCTGGTGGGCGGCAACGTCCAGCGCGCGGGCGTCGTGATGATGGACTTCCCCGGAGCGGGGCTGATTGACGCCATCCTGGCCCTCAACTACCGGCTGCTCCCCTCCGCCGGCCTCCTGCCTGGCGATTTCGGCACCGCCTTCCGGAACATCTCCTACACCCTGGGCGGCGACGCACAGGCCCGCTGGTATGGCCTCCACGCGTTTCTCCAGAATGCCGCCCCGGGGCGCATCTGGCATGCCCTGGCGTTGAAGGGAAGCTGGGCGGGTTGGATGCACACGGATGGAAGCTACGTCCAATCCGACACCATGGATGACTACACGCACCTCGCCTTCACCTCTCGGACGGTGACGAGCGCGGTGAGCAACGGATTCCTGGGCAGCTTCGTGAACTCACAGCTCGGGGCTCTCTCGGGAGGCACGAGTGACCGCGCCCTCCAACTGCATGGTCGGGTGAGCTCACGCTTCCCCTTCCAGCTCTGGAGCGTGGTGGTGAAGAAGGCACCCGGGGGACTCAGCAACTGGGCGTACTCTGACTATGGGACGGGCTACAAGGCCACGCAGGGGGATTACACGTATGCCATCCAGGCCTACTCGGCCGCGGATGGGGTGTACCTCTACGAGCACGGCCAGTTCGAAGGCAACATCCTGCATCTCACCTCCGGCGTCGGCTTCCTGGGCGACCTGGGCTTCGATGACATCCTGTCCTCCGTCAGGATCCTCGGCCCCTATCGCGCGACCCTCTGCGAACACCCCTCGCGGACGGGCAGGTGCCTCAGCACCACCCAGAGCGTGGGCGACATCAACTCCGTCGCGGGAGGCCCCTGGAACGACCAGATCTCCTCGGCGGGCATCGACTTCGTCGGAGTCCGCTGAGCCTTCCTCGAGTGTCCCAGCGCCGTGGGCAGCTCCGCGAGCCAGGACATCTTGATGTCGCCGGGCGCACCTGGGGTGCTGCGTTCCGTGGGGACTCGGCTGCGTCGAGTCGCGACGCAGGGCCGGCCGCCCCGCACGCGGCACTACGCGCGGCGCCCGGCCACGTAGTGGTTGTCACCGACGTGGAGGATGTCGATGGTGATGGCCGCTCCCGGTACGTTCGAGCCGAAGTACTGTGCCGAGAGTTCCCTGAAGTCATACGTGTCGACCCGGTGACCGTGGTGGTCGCGGATGCCCCGCTCCGAGGTATCGACGTAGTGGATCCGCAGGTTCACCCGGGCGGAGAGCACGAGGCCGCGGAAGTCGAGGTCCCCGGCCCACTGCCGGCGGCGGCGCTGGCCCGACTCATAGGCATCGGCGATCACGCGGAGCGATTCGCTCAGCTCGACGTTCCGGCGGACGGCTTCCATGACGAAGGTCTCCGCGAGGGCGACATGCTCCGCGTAGCGGGGATCGGTGTCCCGGAACGCGTAGTCGACCCGCAGCCCGCGTCGCAGCCGGACGCTCGCCCAGGCGTCGAGCCGGATCCGATCCAGGGCCGTGCTCGCGTTGTCGAGCCGGCGCAGGACATCCTGGGACGGCCGCATGTCCCGGAACATCACCGGGGAGATTCCCACGCCACGGCGGATGAGGTTCGCGGTCATCGCGGCGGCGCTCTCGCGATACAGCATCGCCTCCTCCAGCCGGTCGCCCTCGGGGAGCTGTGCGACGGATTGCGGAGTGCGGCGCTTCACCCCATCCGAGAACGCGTAGTACAGGCAGTCGCCGCCGCCCGGGTTGTCGGTGATGACGAAGTTCTGCTGCACGTACATGTCGAAGAGCGCTGTCGCCCGCTGCAGCCGGGACTCGGCCTCGGAGCGGATCCGGCTTTCAGCCTGCTTGGACCAATGCTCCATCTCCTTCAGCAGGTTGTTCTTCGTGCCACCCTTGTCGAGGCTCACGAGAGGTCGCTGACGTGAGCCCCGACCCCTGCCGGAACCCGTCAAGGCGCCGGACCCCAGGAGCTTCTGCTGCCCGAAGAGCGGACGGTCCAGCGCGATCACCTCGGGGTCGAGCAGGCCGAGCAGGTGATACATCGAGCGGATGCGGCCAATCTTGGTCTCCACGACTTCGCTGTAGGCGCGATCGTCGAGGTTGTTGTTCTTCACCAGGGCCAGCCCGTTGTTTCCGGAGAGCGTCTTTCGCGTCGACACCGTGATGGGATTGGAGTCGTCGAAGGCATCGAACCCCTGCTTGGGTGACAACACTTTCGACGGCTCGTTCTGGGTGGCGCGGGTGAACTCCGTCACCCAGTCTCCCGTCTCCACGCTCTTTTCCACCTGGCCTGTGTTGCGGCTCAGGCTGCGGAAACCCAGCTCCACGGCGGCGCACCAGGGACAGGTCTCCTTCGGCCGGTTGCGTTGCTTGCCGGTGTCCTGGAACCCCTCGTAGGGAAAGCACACCAGCACGTCGGCGCCGTCACAGAAGTAGGACGAAGCGGTCATGAGCGCCGCGGGCTCTGCGCAGTTGAGCGAATGCCAGCCGCAGATCCACAGGTCGACGCCGAGCGCGCGCCCCTGGAGGCCAGAGACCGGGTGCGCTTCGATCCGCAGCTTGTCGTGGGTCTTGTTCTGCCGGAACGACACGTAGCTGAGCAGGGCCTGCCGCGCGGGCCTGCGCAACTGGAGCAGGTCCCGGGCGCGATACTCGAGCGCCGCGGTGTTCGTGCGGCCGATCATCACGTCGTAGTTGGTCCAGAGCCCCTTCTTGAACTCCTCCTCCTCGTGGGCTTCTGCCTGGCGCCGCCGGGCGTAGAAGTCCAGCAACTCCAGCTCGGCCTGACGCCGCTCGTGGGTGTCCAGTTGGGACTGCTGGTCCTCGTCGAGCACGATCTTGTTCTTCCCCTTCCAACGCTTCTTCAGGAAGTCGCTGGACTCTTCCTTCAGCTCCTTGCGGAGCTTCTCGATCTCCTCGGGGGACTTGTACTTGTCGGGATCCTTCTTGGGGACCTCCTGGTCCGTCTTCCAGGTGGGGAGCGCGAGGTGCCGGCAGTACTTGCCGAAGTACTTCTCATCCGGCTCTTCCTGGACGACGCCGGAGAGCCCGAGGACGGGCACGTACACCGTCTTGCCCCCTTCCTGGTGCCGCGTCCACGACACGCACAGACACCCCACGGTGGACACGAAGGCCGTGCAGACCGTCCTCCAGTTCTTCTTGAACTCCTCGCTGAGGGGGTGATCCACCGGCGGCTTGAGCAGGCGGGTGAGCGCGCTCGAATCGTCGCCGAGCAGGTGGTAGTTCTGGACCAGCGCGTCGGTCCGCTCCTTCACCTTTTCCCAGAACTGCGACTCCAGCGGGAGGTCGCGGACCCAGTCGCTCGCGGGGAACACCGCGCCAAGCGGGGTGCCGGCCGGGGAGACGACGAAGCCGAGGCTCATCAGCCGGAGCCGCACGGGTTCGTAGTACTGGAACTTGGCCCGGCTCTTCCCCTGGTCCTTCTTCAAGTCTTCGACGGTCACCGACTTGAGCGCCTTCTGGAGGCGACCGGAGGAGACCCTGCCACTCTTGTCCCCCCTTGAGGTGTGCCAGTCGAGCTGCTCGTACAGCGAGGCGCGGCACTCATCGAGGTAGTCCCACTCCTCGTCCAGCATCGATTCGACCACCCGGGCGACGTCGTCATGGAGCGCCTGGGCCTCCTCGGTCTTCGGGAAGACCTTCACGCCCAGCATCTTGCGCACCAGTTCGGGCGACACCTTCTGCTCACCCAGGCGCGCCTCGTAGGCGTCCAGGTTCTTCAGCGCGACCTTGATGCTCAGCCGGACCTGGAGGAACCGCACGAGGTCCAACAGGAACTGCACGAACTCGTCCTGCCGGTAGATCCGGTCCTGAGTGACCAGGAAGAGATCCAGGCCATCCTCGTCGACGAAGTCCGGCAACTGGCTGCCCGTTTCGCGGGACCACCTCAGCGCGACCTCGGACGTCAGTTCGACCAGGCCCGTATTCAATGCGAGCAGCATCGGCATTGCCCGAGTAGAACCGACGGCTCGGCCCACGCCAAGGACCTGACAGGCGTCCGCCCCCTCCAGGTCCGAGTGGATAGGGTCCAACGCTTCTGTTGCCGCAGCCGGGGATTGGGGGCACGAACCGCGCTCGTGCTCGTCCGTCCCCGCCCTGGCTTCTTCCGGCCGCGGCGGCTCATCGAGGACGGTCGCTTCGACTCCGTAGAGGGCCTCTTCTGCTCAAGGTGCGCCCAAGGCCTGGACGACCAGGACATCCATCTCGATGACATCGCATGGGACACCTTCGGCGCCAGTCACCTCCACGGAGACCCGCTCCGTTCCTGCCGGAGCCGTCAGCTCGCGAGCGGTCCGAACCCACTGCCCGGAGAGCACGACGCGCTGGGCAGCGTGGTGCGGATGCCCACGCGCACCGGCACGCGCTTGTTGGGCGACTCCCCCTCCGGCGCCCTGCGCTCCATCTCCGAACTCAACGGCACCGCCACCTTCCGCTACGGCGCGCTGGGGGCAAGACGCTCATCGACTTCTTCATCCTCCGGACGTTCTGAGCTCGCCTGGCGCGGGCTGCCCGGCTTCCATCACCAGGCGGCCCGCGGGTCGACGTGCGCGTGAGGGGGAGATGAGGCGTCCTGACGCATCAGGCCATCGTCTGTCTTTTGACAAGGCCGTCAGGCGGGTGCTACCCGTAGCTGAAACATGAATCGGGCTTCATCTCCCCCCGTGCGCCCGAACGAGGAGTCACCCCCCATGAAGAAGACGCTTTCGTCCGCGATGCTGCTGTGCGCGTTGAGCCTCACGGGTTGTGGGGAAGAGGCGACGCAGGATCCCGTGGACAGCGCGCCCAAGCTGGACAGCCAGTCGAACATCCTGGCCTTCCTGGAGGGCAAGACGCTGGTGATGGAGGGGGACAACATCCCCAGCCACCCGCTGTCGCTGGACGAGGACATCAACTGGGGTTCGGCCAGCCAGTGCTTCCAGAAGGTCTCCATTGGCGTGGGCGGCAACAACTTCCACGTCACCAGCACCCCCGGCACCATCCTCAACTCTACCGGTGTCGGCCAGGCCGGCAGCACGTGTGATCACGCCGCCGCGCAGAACGCGCTGGTGTTCGACTCCAAGGCGGTCACGCTCTCCAACATCACCGCAGGCGGCAGCTGCTTCGAGATCCTGGTGGACTACGGCAGCTTCAAGCAGGAAGGCCGCGTGAGCATCTCCTCGGACATGAAGAAGATCTCCATGGAGCTCTACTTCGAGGCGAAGGCCACGGGTTGGCACTGCGCCGACGGCGCGGTGGGCGCCAAGACGGTCAGCGTCTCCGGGCAGGCCTTCACCGGCAACGCGGTGCAGGTCTACACCATCAGCGGCTAGTCGCACGGCGGACGGTGGGCGCGAACCGCCCTCACGGCAATCCATCTGGGTGAGGTGTCTATATGTCGGGAGGGTGGTTGGGCGCGGCGCGCCTGGGCGCGGTGGCGCTCGTGCTGGGGCTGGCGCTGCCGGCGGCGGGGGCAGGCACCACGGTGCCGGGCCTCTATTTCGGCGACTGGCTGGATGAGAAGGACCGCGAGGAGGACGCGAAGCCTCGCGAGTTCGTCCTCATCAACTACTTCTTCACCCGGCTGTCGGTGACCAACAGCGTGGGCGACCCGGCGGGCCTCAAGGGCGTGTCGCTGGGGCCCATCGGCTCGCTGTCCGGCAGCTCCGTCCGCGTGGAGCCGGGGCGTTCGGCGTTCTACGTGGAGCAGCGCTGGATCCCCGTGCTGGAGTACAGCCCGTCCTTCGCGGACGGGCTGGCGTCCTTCCGCGCCCAGTTCGAGGTGGACTACCTCTGGGGCCGCGCCGCCAATGCCTCGCAGCAGAACGAGGGCGGCGGCTTCAACGCGGACCAGGTCAACATCCAGACGAAGAACGTCAACGTCGCCGTCTACCCCACGCGCAACCCGGCCCGGCTCACGCTGCTCATCGGCACGCAGCCGGTCTACGACTCCATCTTCGACCCGACGCGCTCGCCGCTCAACGACATCGTCCGCACGGGTTACAAGCTGGCGTTCATTGGCAGCGACGCCACGGGCCTGTCGCTCTACAGCAACTACAAGGGGCTCTCCAAACTGAGCCTCCTGCCTCTGGGCAGCGCCCAGGCGGACAAGGCGACGCGGGACGACCCGCGCCTGAAGTTCGTCTACCTGCTCACCGCGGACTACGCCTACCCCGTGCAGCCCGGGACGAACATCGGCCTGTCCGCCTGGTACCTGCGCGATGACACGAAGGGGGACGCGTACGCCTTCGAAGGCATCGTGAAGAGCGGGCCTTCGTCCACGGGCCTCTACCCGTTCGTCGGCACCCCGCGCTTCAACATCGAGCGGCCCACGGGCAACGTCTTCTGGCTGGGCGCGAACTTCCACCACAACATCGACTTCCGCGCGGGGCGCCTCGCCGCTTCCGGATTCGTCATGTACAACGGTGGCAGCTACACGAGCGACCGCGCGGACACCACGTTCAACAAGAAGGTGGACATCTCCGGCCTGTCCGCGAACCTGGAGGTGCTCTACCAGTGGGGCCGCGGCCCGGCGGACCTGGTCACGCTGGAGGGCATGTTCACCACCGGCGACAGCAACCTGGATGACGGCCGCTACACGGGCGCCTTCACGCTCAACCAGTACGGCCTGCCCGGCTCGGTGTGGTTCAACCACAAGATGCTGCTGCTGTTCCCCTTCACCAGCACCGTGAACAACTACACGGGCGCGGTGACGGACATCTCCAACCAGGGCTACGGCCTGCGCACCGGCATCGCGAGCGCGGCGTGGGACATCATCCCCAACACGCTCAACCTCAAGCTGGCCACGGGCCTTGCCAACGCGGGGGCGAGCCCGCCGCGCTGGGATCCGGCCGTGCGGCGAGGGCGGTTCATTGGCGCCGAGGTGAACGCGGAGGTGCGCTACACCATCCGCTACCTCATGACGGTGGGCCTGCACGCCGGCTACCTGTTCCGCGGCGCCTTCTATGACGGCTCCACGACGGTGAAGAACAACCCCTTCGCCGCCTTCACCACCTTCACCTGGTACGCGTTCTGACCATGAGCCCCTTCCGCGCCCTCAAGGCCCTGCTGCTCGTGGCGGGGCTGGGTTCCTCCACCGGCTGCGTGCGCTCGTACGCCAGCGCGCCGCCGCTGGCGTTCCAGGACCTGGACTACGCGTCGCCCGGGGCGAAGGAGCCCTGGCCGCTGAAGCGGGTGGCCCTGCCCGAGACGGCGGCCACCTACGGCATGGCGCGCGTGCCGCAGATGGCCTACGTGGAGCTGCCCGCCGCGCCCGGCGCGCGCACCGTGGTGCTCATCCATGGCCTGGGCAGCTACCTGAAGTTCTGGAGCGCGCAGCTCGACGCGCTCCAGCGTGCGGGCTACCACGTCGTCGCAGTGGACCTGCCCGGGTATGGCAAGTCCGACAAGCCCGGCTCCTTTCCGTACACCATGGAGGCCATGGCGGACGCGGTGCGTGAGCTGACGCGGAGCCTGGGCGTCGAGCATCCCATCCTGGTGGGCCACTCCATGGGAGGGCAGACGGCGCTGTCGTACGCCATCCGCTACCCGGACGAGCCGTCGGGGGTGGTGCTGGTGTCGCCCGCGGGCTTCGAGAAGTTCTCCCAGAAGGAGAAGGACTGGTTCGCGCGGGTGATGAGCACGGAGTTCATCAAGTCCGCACCCGAGTACGGCATCCGGGGCAGCGTGCGGCAGGCCAACTTCCAGCACTGGCGACCGGAGCTGGAGTGGCTCATCGAGGAGCGCGTGCGGCTGGCGAAGTCGCCCGAGTTCGACGCGTATGCCTATGCCAACGTGCGCTCGGTGCGGGGGCTCGCCAACGACGACTTCGTGCGCGACAACCTCCACCGCATCACCGCCCCCAGCATCATCATCTTCGGGGAGGCGGACCGACTGATTCCCAACCCGTTCCTGCACGGTGGCTTCCCGCGGGACATCTTCGAATACGGCCACGCGCGCATCCCGGGCTCGAAGCTGGTGGGACTTGAAGGGTGTGGCCACACGGTACAGCTCGACTGCCCGGTGCCGTTCAACGCGGCGCTGGAGGCGTTCCTCAAGAGCTTGCCGGCGGCCGGGTCACCCGACCCCTAGATGAAAGATGAACGATGAACTCGGCCGCCCACCCTCCTCCCCCGTGGCGGCCAGGGAGGCACCATGCACGGTCGAGGCATTCGTCGTCTTGGGTGGTTCACGCACGTCCCCTGGTTTCGCGTCGCGGCGTTGGCCATCGCGGCGACCGCCGGCTGCGGCCCGCTGGGAGCCGAAGCGCCGGACACCGTCGTCCCCCAGGTCGAGCAGGTGGAGCAGGGGCTGACGCAGGTGACGGGCTTCGGGTCCAACCCTGGCAACCTCCAGATGTTCCGGCAGGTGCCCGCGGGCGTGCCGGCCAATGCACCGCTGGTGGTGGTGTTGCACGGGTGCACGCAGAATGCCGCGGGCGTGGAGCCCGGTGGGTGGACCGCGGCGTCGAACGTCTACAAGTTCTACGTCGTCTACGCGCAGCAGCCGAGCAGCAACAACCCCACCAGCTGCTTCAACTGGTTCGAGCCGGGGGACATCGCGCGCGGCGCGGGTGAGGCGCTGTCCATCAAGCAGATGGTGGACGCCATGAAGGCCGCCTACTCCATCGACCCGGCGCGGGTGTTCGTCACGGGCTTCTCCGCGGGAGGCTTCATGGTTCCCGCCATGTTGGCCACCTACCCGGACGTCTTCGCGGCGGGCGCCATCAACTCGGGCGGTCCGTACCGGTGCGCCAACTCCATGACTGAGGGCTTCAGCTGCATGAGCCCCGGCATCAGCAAGACGCCCGCGGCGTGGGCGGACCTCGTGCGCAACGCATACCCGGGCTACACGGGTCCCCGGCCGCGCGTCTCCATCTGGCATGGCACGAATGACTTCACGGTGAGGCCCGCCAACCTCACCGAGTCCATGAAGCAGTGGACCCAGGTGCACGGCATCGACCAGACGCCGGACACGACGGACACCGTGGGGGGCTTCCCGCACAAGGTGTACCGGGACAGCGCGGGCACGGCGCTGGTGGAGACCTATGAGCTCACCGGCATGGGTCACGCCGTCCCGGTGGATCCGCAGTACAGCTTTCCTGGGAGCAGCACCGCCTGTGGCGCGACGGGCGCGTACCAGTCCGACGTGAACCTCTGTGGCGTGTATCACCAGGCGCTCTTCTTCGGGCTCACGGAGACCAGCACTCCGCCGGATGACACCACCGCGCCCACGGTGAACGTGACGGCGCCCGTCTCCGGCGCCACGGTGAGTGGCACCGTGACGGTGACCGCGAGCGCTTCCGACAATGTCGGCGTCGCGCGGGTGGACTTCTACGTGGATGGGAACCTCGTGGGCACGGCCAGCACGGCGCCCCATGTGTTCAGCTGGAACACCACGACGGTCGCCAACGGCTCGCATGTGCTGGGGGCCCGGGCGTTCGATGCGGCGGGGAACTCCGCGCTGGACGCGGACACGTCCGTCACGGTGAGCAACGGCGGGACGACGCCGACGACGGTCAGCTTCACCAGCATCGCGGCGGAGGATGGCTACGTGAAGGCGAACGCGGACGGGAGCGCGGCGGAGCTCGGGACGCTCACGGGCCTGGCGCTCGGACGGGGGGTGGACGGCAAGCACAACCGCCCCCTGCTGTCATTCGACACGTCCAGCCTGCCGGACACCGCCAGCATCACCCAGGCGTTCCTGACCCTCTCCTATTCGTCCGGCTCCGGAGACCCCTGGGCCAGCCCCGCGGGCAACACGCTCGTCATCGACGTGGCCACGGGCACCTTCAACGCGGCCGCGACGGAGACGGGCGACTGGGGCGCCTCCGCGACCGCGAGCGCCGTGGCGGGCGTCGCGAAGTTCACCTCGGGCACCATCCGCTCCACGGACTTCGCGGGGGCGGGGGCGTCCGCAGTCAACACGCGGGGCCGGACGCAGCTGCGCCTGCGCTTCGCCCAGAATCCCGCGGCGACGGCCTACCTCTTCGTGAAGGACGGTGCGAACGCCACGCTCACCGTCGTCTACTCCCCGTAGTCCACGCACGCCGCCCCGGAGGGACATCCGGGGCGGCGTCAGGAGAGGGATTGAACGCATCAAGGCGAAATCAGCCCGGCCGCAAGGCGACCTCGGCGCACCCGGAGGGGCTCGGGTCCTCGCTGATGCATACCGTCCGCGTCTGGCAGGTTGCTCCGGTCCACACCCGATGGACCGCCGTGCTACCCGTCCGGGCAGGACGCGAGGAGAAGGCGCGGCGATTGGTGACCGAGGCGCTGGCGCGGAACCCGGACATGGGAGGGGGACCGCCGCGCAACGCAATCGGGTTGTTCGAGCCGGGGGCCGGCCGTCGTGGGCTGCGCTTCCTCCCGAGTGACAGCGCCCCGCGGCTGCCTGCCGCGCTCTACCTCGAGTTCATGCCGGCCGGCGCTGACATGGTGTACGCGCAGTACGAACTGGCGCATCGCATCCTCGAGAGTGCCGCGCCGCTGCTCGAGGATGCGCGCTGGTACGCCATCCTGACGCAGTGCGAGGACATTCTCGACTGCTGGGAGCTCGCGGCGGGTCGGCTGCGCTACGAGCGGCACCTGACGGAGGAAGAGCAGGCCCGAGAGATGCTGCAACAGCTCGAGCCATCGCTCAGGGGCCGTCTGGACTGACCGCGCAGTTCAGATGGGCTGAGGCACTCCGGCCTTGAAACCACGAGGCCCGGACGCGATGCCGGGCCTCGTGGACGCTCAAGACCGCTCAGCTCTCAGCCTGCTCCGCGCCCGGATGCTCGGCGTCGCAAACCGGCGCGGTGTCGTCGGAGCGCTGGCTCTGCTCGGAGGAGACCGAAGCGTTCTCCTGCGAAGGCTGCGCGGGCTGGAAGCAGTAGCCCGCCGCGCCACAGGTGGTGAGGCGGATCCCCAGGAAACAGGGGTCGTCGCAAATACCCTCGCAGGTATCATAGCACTGTAGTGGAAGAGCAAAGGCGGACGCGGGGGCCACGGCGAGGACAGCGGCGACGGCGAGAAGGGACTTCTTCAGCGCGTTCATCGGCACTCCTGGGTGTGGGAATGTGCCTGCGCGAAGGACAGGCACGCCTCGAAGCAGAAGCGCGTACCGGGAGACAATGACAGACGCCCTACGTCAAAACTGTTTCCGGCCTGACGCTTACACCAGCCCAAGATCCATCCCAGCAAGTTCGGACTCGCAGAGCCCGGCCCCGCGCCACAGAGGCACTCGCTGCGTTGGAGGTCCGCGGTGTCGGCGTACTCGGCGCTGTCCTCTACCCACTGGACCGCGCCACAGCCCTTGCAGGTCCTCCTCGCGACGCCCTCGTCGTCGTCCTGCTCCAGAGTGAAGGTGGGTGCCCCACAGGGGCAGCGCGCTTCGTGGAACCGGGTCGCCGGGTAGCCGTTGAGCTGGCTGAACCGTCCCACCTCCAGGTGATTTCAAAGGCTGGATTGACGCAGGAAGGCACGTCCCTGCTGCTTGCTTCAAGACCTGTCCACCGGGAGACTCCGGGATTGCCGTCCATCCCACGAGGAAGTTCTCCATGTCCCTGAAGCATGTGTTCGCGGTCGTGACCCTGCTGTCGACGTCCGCCTTCGCCGAAGAAGACCTCAAGCCCGCCCAGGAAGAAGCCAAGGCCAAGTTGGAGGAAGAGATCGAGGACGACCTGAAGGCGACCAACGACAAGTGCGGCACCAAGCTCGAGGTGAAGACCGACTTCCAGAACTTCAAGACCGACGATTGGTCGGGCACGAGCTTCAGCTCGTACTGTGAGGCGGTCATCCAGGAGATCGGGTCCATGTGTGAAAACCGCCCCGCGTACAAGAAGGTCATCGCCAAGAAGGTGACCGGCGTTGCGTGCCTGTTCGGCGGCGTGAAGCCCGTGGAGAAGAAGGACGGCTCCAACGACGCGACGCTGCGCAACATGTCGCTCGACAAGGGCGTGTTCACGTACCACATGTCCTCCAAGGGCCACGCGAACCTCGGCGACAACACCAAGGCCACGCTCGAGAAGGCGTTCAACTGAGCATGCCCCGGACCCTTGCTCCCGCGCTCATGCTGGCGGCGATCCTCGCGACGACGGCGGCGCACTCCCTGGAAGCGGTGGCGGGCAAGGTCTACCGGGGCACCGACGGCCAGAGCGTGGAGGTCGTCACGTTGGAGCCGCGCACGGCATCCGAAGTCTTGATCCGCGTGCGCGGCACCGACTCCGAAGAGGACGGCATCGCGCTGCGCGCCACCCTGAAGAGACACTCACGAGGCGCCGACTATGTGACCCGCCACCGGGGAGGCGACTACGTCATCCTCCTCCAGCGCGACGGGCGCTATGAGGCAGTCCTGCCCGGAGTGCAGGCGTTCCCCGTCAAGTTCAACCAGGACGCGACGGACGAGGCCTCCACCGCGGAGGTGCTCACCGCGCACCAGCAGCAACTGGAGTCGGGGCGGATCGCCGCCTTCCAGAAGAAGGCCTGGCCCCACCTGGAGAAGAAATACACGGCCCGCGCGGGTGAAGCCGTCGCCGCGTTGAACAAGGCCTGCGGCACTTCCTCCACCTTCACCTTCGAATGGAAGAGCTTCAGCGACGAGGTGATGGCGGAGTTGGACGTGTGGGCCGCCTGTGCTCCGCTCGCAAGCCGCGCCCAGGCCCACTGCGCCTCGGTGAAGACCGTCACGTCGCTGGTCTGCCGCTTCGGTCCGACGCTCGGGCTGGAGCGCGGCAAAGACACGCTCACCTTCACCACCACCCCGAAGGGCGCGGCCGAAGGGCCCGCGGTCCTGGACAGGAACCTCTCCCGATGATCCGTCGACTCGTGGTGGCCGCCTGTCTCTTCGCGGCGGACGCGGTGGCCCGGGAGCCGGTGACGCTGGAGGACCTCCAGACCCTGGCCTCGCAGAAGGCCTGGGCGGAGCTGCTGGAGCGCGCGGAGGACCTCCCCGCGCCCAAGCGCACCGACGCGTGGCGGGCCCTGGTCACCGACGCGGCGGCGGCCGACGTGGAGACCCTCGCCCCCAGCGACAAGGAGCCGTTCGCCGCCACACAGCGGGCGCGCGCGCTGGGCCGGCGGTATGCCTTCCTCCCCAAGGCACCGCGCTTCGCCACCGCCCGCGATCAGGGCGCGAGCAAGGACCTCCAGCGATGCCTCGAACGCGACCGGCGCGGTTGCATCGACACCTTCCTGGAGCTCACGCCGGACCTGGGGCCCGAAGCGGCGCTCCAGGCCGCGCACCTCGTGAAGCAGGGGCACTTCGCCTACGTGGCGATGCCGCTCTTCGCGTTGGCGGTGGGAGGCGGCAAGGACGTCAGCGCCTGCAAGGACGCGGCGCTCGCCGAGACGGTCATCGCGGCGCTCGGCCTTCCCAAGGAGGACCCTCGCGCGGTCCAGGCGACGAAGGTGGCCTTCGAGCGCTGCTGGTCCGCGCTGGGCCCGAAGCTCAAGGCGGCGACCGTGGGCGCTTCGTCGTACTTCCTGGCGAACACCTGCCAGCCCATGCGCGCCCGGAAGGCGCTGAGCGAGCTACAGGACGACCTCTGCAAGGACGAGGAGCTGTAGTTCGGGACGTGAGCGGTTCCTGCCAGGGATACCTGACAGACCCTTGTCACTCCGGGTGGATAGGTCCTCCCCCTCCACCCGTGCCATCCCAGAGGTTCGTCTTGAAGCTCTACTTCCACCCCCTGTCCGGAAACTCGCGCCGCGTGCTGCTCGTGGCCGCCCACCTCGACATTCCCCTCGAGCGCATCGTGGTGGACCTCACCACGGGCAAGCAGCGCGAGACGTCGTACCTGGGCATCAACCCCAACGGGCGCGTCCCCGTCCTGGACGACGGCGGCTTCGTGCTCTGGGAGTCGCGCGCCATCATGGTGTACCTCGCCGAGAAGACCCCGGGGCAGACCCTGCTCCCGACGGACGCGCAGGGCCGCGCCGACGTGAACCGCTGGCTGTTCTGGTGCTCGGCCCACATGGCCCCGGCGAACACCGTGCTCGTCCAGGAGAACTTCGTGAAGCAGCGCACCGGCCGCGGGCCGCCGGACCCCGCCGAGGTCGCGCGCGGCGAGGCCCTCTTCGCGCAGACCGCGCCCGTGCTGGACTCCCACCTGGCGGGCAGGACGTGGGTGACTCAGGAGCGCCTGACGCTCGCGGACCTCTCGCTCGCCGCGTCGTTCGCCCTCGCGGGCCCGGCGCGCCTGCCCCTCGAAGGCTACGCGAACCTCCGGGCCTGGCTGGGGCGCGTGCAGGAGCTGGAGGCGTGGCAGCGCACCGCGCCCCCCATGCCGCCGCCGGCCGCCCGGAGCTGAGCAGCCGCTCGCGGCGCTCCACCCCGCTGCGCCTCTTCATCGAAGCGGCGCACGAGTGGGCCCTCCGGGCCCTGTGAGCGCGGGTCCCTGCCCTGCGCCCGCCCTCCCCTCCAAGCCAGGCGGGAATGCGCACCCGGCACAGAGCCCATGGCGGGTGGCGGCGCGAGGAGCGCCAGCGCATGGGTGAGGACGGCGCCGCGCCTCAGCGCAGTTCCTGGGCGAACTGCTCACGATAGCGCCCCTGGAGCGTCTTCAGCGCCTCCGCCATCCCCACGGCGCGGTACTGCTCCGCCAGGAGTTGCCACGCCTGCTTGTGCAAGGGCTCCAGCGCCACGACACGCTCCAGGTGGGTACGCGCCTCCTCTCGGGGACCCGACTCGGAGGCCAACCATCCCAGGATGAAGTGCGCCTGCACCGCCTCCTCGTACGCGGCCACGGCCTGCCGACACGCCGCTTTCGCAGGCCCCGTCCTGCCAGCGCGCAGGTGGCCTTCGCAGTCCAACACGTGCAGCACCGCCGCGCGCGGGAACTCCCGCCTCAGCCAGGTGAGTCGTGCCTGCACCTTCGTCGCCGACCCCTTATCGAGGGAGTCCTCGACGTCCTTCGCCGCGCGGATGAACTCGCCCTCCCGCTCCACCGCGACACCGCTCACGGAGGCATCCACTGGCAGCGCCTTCCAGCGTCGAGCCTGCCGAGCCCAGGTCCGCAGTTGCTCGGTCCGAGAGTCATTGCCCGCCTTCTGGGTGGCCTGCTCCGCCCACGTGACCGAGGAGGTCTCCTTGAAGAAGGCCGCGAGATCTCCCCAGACTTCCGGCGGTGTTCCAGGGTTCGCTTCCATCCGTTGCCGCGCCCGCACGAGCTGGCCTTGCGCCTCCAGGTGCTGCCCCTGTTGGAGGGCCAGGGACGCAAGGAAGAACAAGGGGGCGGGCTCGGAGGGGAACTTCTCGGCGACGGCCTCGCACTTCTCCCGGGTCGCCGGCAACTTGGGGGCGACCCGCGTGTCCAGGTAGCAGGCCACCCTTTGGACGAAGAAGTCCTCCGGATAGCGTCGCGCGAGGGGCTCCATCTGCTGGGCGGCGACCTCCACGCGTCCCGCCTTCTCAAGCGCGAGGATCTCGTCGAGCCGGCGCCGGTCCTCTGGAGGAAGGGGGGCCTGGGGCTGGTGAACGACCAGCGGCGCCTTGCCCTCGCGGACCTTCGCGAGCCATTCGACGACAGCCTCCTTCTCCGGTCCCTCCCAGTCCGGCGAGGACGTCGAGGCCAGCAGTGCCCCCAGCTCGGTCGCCCAGGCCCGCGCGGCGGCGTCATCGCGACGACCCGCCGAGGCATGGCGAAGGCTGGTCTTGAGCAACGCCAGGGTCTGCGGTGTGAAGGCCGACTGACTCGGTGCGTAGCTCGGGAACATCATCCAGTGCGAGTTGCGCACGTGGAATGCCCCCAGCGTGTGCGCCCACTCGTGGAGGAAGATGGACGTCTCCTTGTGCATCTTCCGCTCCTCGTAGAGCGTCTGCCGCTCGTCCTGGGGCAGGTGGATCAGCCCCTCCATGATGGCGCGGACCTCCTCCGCGTTTCCCATCTCACGCAGCACGCAGTGGCGCCCGAACAGCCGGGCCATGCCCAGCTCATGCTGCGCGGAGGAGAAGAGCTTGAGCGCGGAGACGAAGCCGACCACCAGGTCCACGTCCTCGCCCGGGTCCCTCAGCTCCAGCGCGGTCAGAGAACCCTCCAACTCGCCCTCGACACCTCGATGCGCCCACTCGCGCGTCGACTCAAGCTCGAAGACAACGCCCAGTTGCCCCTGCATCACCGAGCTCGCGCGCTGCAACTGGGACACGACGCTGCTTCGCCAGCGCACCACCTGCTCCCGATAGTCCGAGTCCGCGTAGACCCGGACCCGAATCTTCCGGACCGGCCCCGTCGAGGGCTGCGACGAGGACTCCAACTTCGCTGGCGCGAGGGTTCGCGCCTGTTCCCGTGCGTAGTCCACGGGTCGCTTCACACACGACACGCCGAGGACACAGCCCCACACCGCCAGCAGGGCGACACGCGCCGCCAATCCCATGACACGACCTGTGCTCATGTCATGATGATAGCGTGAGATGTGTTGCTGAACGAGGATTTACAGAGGGCACCTGATGAAGAAGAGTCTGATGTCTCTGAGCGCCGTGTTCACGCTTTCGTTTGCCGCTCTCTCTTTCGCTTCTGAGCCGACCCCGAAGAGCAAGCGCCCCGACAGCCTCTGCGTTCTGCCGTCGGTGCCCGCGAGCGTGGCGAAGAAGTCACCGAATACCAGATATCCCCTGGGCGGAATCAAGGCCCCCGCCGTGTCGTGCCACGATAACAAGGGGAAACATGCGGCCGGGTACCACCTCAAGCTCTACGTCGGCAAAGGCACTGACTGGCCCGACGCCGTCGCCAGACTCGACTACCTACACAAGCCAGAGGAACTCACGGCAGCGTGCTGGAACGCCTGCATTGAGCAAAAGAAGTCGTGTTCCAGTGGGTTCGCGAAAGCCAATGCTGACCGCCAAAAGCTCTGCGAGAGTCAACTGCAGGCATGCAAGGGTGTCAACGACGTCAAAAAGAATCCAGCGGACATCAATAGTATTTCGAAGAAGTACTGCAAGACGGCTGCCCCTCCGTTCCCCCAGGTGTCACCTGCGCAGAAGGAACCTCCTGATAACGACGGTCATGAGGACCCTCCTGATGACGGTGGCTATTTCTAGTCGGACCGCCTGCTTCAACTGCATCAGCGACGCATACGCATCGGGCGAATAGAAGACCTGCTGCGGGGGGCGGGTGCAGAGGTGCCGAGGAGGGACGCTGACGGGCACCGCGAGCTGTGCGCCAGGCCGGTGGAGAAGACGCCTCCGCCTTCCTCGTGGCGGATCGCATCCGCGTGCCGCGGCTGCTCATCCTCGGCTGGACCGCCACCTCGCCCCGCCGCCTCCACGGCATGGCCCGTGAGACCACCCTTGGCCCCCGGGCCCTGTGATTCAGGCCCGCAGCGCCTCTGCAACGCCGGGGGTCAGCCTTGATACTCCGGAAGGACCTCCGCGAGCCGGGCGGCCCCCAGAGACAGGGCCAGCAGCCCGCTGACGACGAGGCCCACGCGTCGGGACCTGCCAATCCCCCGCAGGCTCAACGCGATGACGAGAGACAGCGCCGCCAGGCAGCTCGCGACCCCGGCCAGCCAGACCACCACGAACACCGCGTCGGCGCTCACCTGGGCTCTCAAATCGGGTGCTTCCGCCCAGTCATAGGGATGGATGGGAAGCAGGAGGCTAACGCTCTCCAGGCACAAGAAGGCCATCAGCGAAAGCAGTGCCGCGAGGCTCCACCCCGGAGCGGCCGGACGGCTCATCGCGCCAGGTCCGTGCGCCCTGACCGGCGTGTTCCGGGAAGTTTCATCAGAGGATGACATGGCAGCGTGCTCCTCGGACGCCACGAGCGCGGCGCCCCCAACATATCCCTCCAGCGAGGCCAAGAACGAAGCAAGACGCGATGCGGCGGCACCTCGAACCGACGCAAGCCTTCACCCCGGGTGAGGGGTCTTCTTGATTATCAGTAAAATTCAGAATAACTTGAAAATACCTACCCAGACGTACGGGCGGGCATTGGGCTGGGGAGGCACATCGCGCCCCAGGTGAACCTGTCGTCACATGAATGGGGAATGAATCAATGAAGCGATTTTTCGAGGGGGCGTCTTCAGCAGTGGTGGCTTTGGCCGCGGTCACGATGCTCGCCGGCTGCGGCGCCGCACCAGAAGAAGAGGGAGCGGAGTTCGACGTGGAGGTGGCGAAGTCGTCGCTCTCCTTCACGGGCTGGGTGGTCTACGACGCGGGGACGCGTTGCACCGTCGGTGGAAGCACCATGCATTGCTGCCCTACCGGCTACGCCATGATTGGCGCGCACCTCAGCAAGGACGTCTTCAAGTGCGCCCAGCTCTCCTCCACGAGCGGCTCCCGCTTCCTGGATGCGGGCGGCAGGCGCAACGCGATGCATGCCTGTCCCTACGGCAGCGTCATGGTCGGCCTGCACGTCAGCAATGACTACCTGGCCTGCCAGTACCCCGGAACGAGCGTCGTCTCCGAGTATGTGGATGGGAGCCCCGGCACGAACGACTCCTATCCCATGCACGTGTGCGGGACTGGCGGGTACGCGATGAGCGGCATCCACGTCAGCAACAACCTGTTCACCTGCGCCCGGTAGCACCGGGCACCGCGAGGACCGCTCGACGCGGAGCGGTTCTCGGCGGGGTGCGCGCCCTGCGTTAAAGGCGCGAGAGCGCCTTGTCATGCGGTCTTGACAGCAGGAGCAGCGCCGCGCACGCGCCGATGCCGGCCATGCCCATATCTTTTTGCGTGTCCCAGACATCGCCTTGCGTGCCGAGGAATTCATCCGCGCCCTGACCGAGCATGACGGCGGCGCCCCATTCGATCAGTTCGTATACCGCGCTGATGCCAAGACAGGAAAAGACAATCACGACCGCCATCCATTTGCCCGGCTTCAGATCCGACGTGCGAATCAGAAGCTCGCGCATGATCATGGCGGGGATGAATCCTTGCGCGAAATGACCGATCTTGTCGTAATTGTTGCGTCCTTCGCCCAGCCATTCAAAGCCCGGCACGCGCGCATACGTATAATGCCCGCCGACCATGAGGATGACCATGTGCACGGCTATCAAGACATAGAGCAGCGTCGTCAGTGGGAATTTCTTGTATGTGGCAAATAAAAGCGGCAAGGCGATGAGAGCGGGCGCGACCTCCATCCACCATGTGCTGCGTTCATAGGGTGCGATGGCGGACCATGCAAAAACGGCGATAACGATAGCAAGACAGGCAATGGGCGTTCTCATCAGCCAAGGCTAGCGCAGGCGCACAGTCGCGTGAAAACCGCTTTTCACGCTCTTGAGCGAGTCGAGAATCCGCTTGCTCATCCCCGGCCCGATGCGGCGGGCACGACGAGCGTGAACGGATCGGGGACGACGACGCGGATCGCTGCGGCCAGCTTGAGCTCAAGCCGCGACCGCTCGGTGTCCTCCATCCACCGCAAGGCGGAGTGCAGCATCTGGTAGAGATGAATGAAGTAGAACGGTGACCGACCATTGAAGTTCATGCCGGGGAGGCGGCGACTCATCGTGTGAGCCTCGTCCCGCATGGGCTCGAAGAACGACATCTCGGTCGCCAGCTCGATGCACTTCTCCACTTCGCGTCGGGGATGCACTGCGGCGAGCAGGAACAGCATCGCTACCGGATCGTCGCTCGCCAGCCAGGCGGCCG
The DNA here is from genome assembly GCF_009909105.1 of Corallococcus exiguus. Taxonomy (NCBI): domain Bacteria; kingdom Pseudomonadati; phylum Myxococcota; class Myxococcia; order Myxococcales; family Myxococcaceae; genus Corallococcus; species Corallococcus exiguus. The sequence continues at coordinate 236,557 of NZ_JAAAPK010000013.1, read as the reverse complement.
TGACCGTCATGCGATCGCAGCCCAGGTCCTGTGGCACTGACCAGTCGCGGGCGCTGCGGCCGGACACCTCGTTCATCAGATCAGTGAGCGTGCGCCGTGTCGTCATGCGACGATGATACGGCCCGGCGCGCGTTGAGTGCATCCTTCCGCCGTGCGGACTGGCCTGCAGGGAGAATTCCCCAGGAACACCCGCCGAGCAGGCTCCCACACGATTCCTCAGGGGCGCCGCGTGCGCTTCAGTGCTAGTCCATACCGCCATGTCCGGCGACTCACCCGTCCCCTCCCCCGGCGGCCTGCCCACCCTGCGCTTCCCCCCCGAGCTCCCCATCTCGAGCCGGGTGGAGGACATCACCGCGGCCATCTCCGCCCATCAGGTGGTCATCGTCGCGGGGGCCACCGGCTCGGGGAAGACGACGCAGCTGCCGAAGATCCTGCTCGCCATGGGGCGCGGCCGCCCGCGCCAGATTGGCGTCACCCAGCCCCGGCGTATCGCCGCGACGAGCGTGGCGGCGCGCGTGGCACGCGAGCTCGGCACGGAGCTGGGCACGGACGTCGGCTACCAGATCCGCTTCGAGGACCGCTCGTCCCGGCGGACGGCCGTGAAGTTCATGACCGACGGCGTCCTGCTCGCGCAGATCCACAGCGACCCGCTGCTGAGCCGCTACGACACCATCGTGCTCGACGAGGCCCACGAGCGCAGCCTCACCATCGACTTCCTGCTCGGGTGGCTCAAGCGCATCCTCCCCAGACGCCCCGACCTCAAGGTGGTGGTGAGCTCGGCCACCATCGAGACCGAGCGCTTCTCGCAGTTCTTCGGGGGCGCTCCCGTCATCCAGGTGGAGGGCCGTACCTTTCCCGTGGACGTGCTCTACGAGCCGCCCCCCGAGGACGCCGAGCTCGCCGACGCCGTCGCCGATTCGGTGGCGAACGTGCTCTCGCTCGACCCGGACGGGGACGTCCTCGTGTTCCTCCCTGGTGAGCGGGAAATCCGCGAGGCCGAGAATGCACTGAACGCGCGCGAGCTCCGCGGCACGGTGGTGCAGCCCCTGTATTCGCGCCTGTCGGCCTCCGAGCAGTCGCGCGTCTTCGCCACCATCCCCCAGCGACGGGTCATCCTCGCCACCAACGTCGCGGAGACGTCGATCACCATCCCGGGCATCGTGTACGTCGTGGACACGGGGGTGGCGCGCCTGTCGCGCTACGACCCACGCTCGGGCACCACGCGCCTGCAAATCGAGCCGGTCTCCCAGGCCAGCGCCGACCAGCGCAAGGGGCGCTGCGGACGCGTGCGCGAGGGCATCTGCGTGCGCCTCTATGACGAGGTGAGCTTCACCACGCGGCCCGGCTTCACCGACCCGGAGATCAAGCGCACCGGGCTCGCGGGGGTCATCCTGCGGATGAAGTCCCTCGGCCTCGGTGACGTCGAGGACTTCCCCTTCCTCGATCCGCCCCAGCCGAGGGCCATCGCCGAGGGCTGGCGGGTGCTCGAGGAGCTCGGGGCCATCGAGGGCAAGGAGCGCACCTTGACGCCGCTCGGGCACCAGCTCGCGCGCTTCCCGGTGGACCCGCGCATCGCGCGGATGATTCTCGCCGGCGCCGAGTACGGGTGCGTGGACGAGGTGCTCATCGTCGCCGCGGCGCTCAACCTGCAGGACCCGCGCGAGCGGCCACGGGAGCTCGCGCAGAAGGCGGACGAGCTGCACCGGCGCTTCCGTGACGAGCACTCGGACTTCACGGGGCTGCTCAAGCTGTGGGCGTTCGTGCGCGAGGCCGAGGAGCGCGGGACGTCCCATCTGCGGCGCGTGTGCCGGGACAACTTCCTGTCCTTCCTGCGGGTGCGCGAATGGCGAGACGTCCAGCGCCAGCTCGAGGAGACCGTCCGCGAGCTGCGCCTGCCTCGCAAGGGCCGCGGCGCACCGGCGCGCGGGGACGTCCTGCACCAGGCGCTCCTCACCGGGCTCTTGTCCCGCATCGGCCAGTGGAATCCGGAGCAGCGCCACTACACGGGCGCGAAGCAGACGCGCTTCATGGTTCATCCCTCGTCGGCGCTCTCGAAGAAGCCCCCTGCCTGGGCGATGGCGTTCGAGCTCGTGGAGACGACCCAGCTGTTCGCGCGCACGGTGGCGAAGCTCGAACCGGAGTGGCTCGCGTCGGCGGCCCCCCACCTGCTCAAGCGCAGCTACTCCGAACCGCACTGGTCGGAGAAGTCCGCGCGCGCCATCGTGAAGGAGAACGCGACCCTCTTCGGGCTTCAGGTCTTCAAGGAGCGCCCCGTGTCCCTGTCCAGCATGGACCCCGCCCGGGCACGGCTGATGTTCCTCGAGCATGCCCTGGTGCGCGGCGAGTACCGCACCCGGGGGGCGTTCCAGGAGGAGAACCGCGAGGTGCTCGAGCGCGTGGCGCGCCTGCGGGACAAGGCCCGGCGCAGCGAGCTGCTCGACAGCGAGGCGCTGCTGACGTTCTTCGACCAGCGCGTCCCGGCGGACGTGACGGACGGAGCGGGCTTCGAGGCCTGGCGCCGCAAGGCCGAGGCGGCCGACCCCGACGTGCTCATCCTCTCGATGGAGGATGCCCTCTCGCACGACCCGGGCCTGTCCCCGGCGCACTACCCGGACGCCATCACCCTGCACGGCGCGTCCGTACCGGTGACGTACACCTTCGACCCCTCGGCCGAGGACGACGGCATCACCCTGAGCGTGCCGCTGCTGCTGCTCGCCCAGCTCGTCCCCGGTGAGCTCGACTGGACCATCCCCGGGTGGCAGCGGGAGAAACTCACCGCCCTGCTCGAGCAGATCCCCCGCGCCCAGCGCAAACAGCTGGGGCCGGTGCCGGACCTGGTCGACCGTCTCCAGAAGGAACTGGTGCCCTTCCGCGGGCCGCTGCTTCCAGCGCTCGCGCGTGCAGTGTCCCGGCTGTGCGGCGTGGACGTGCCCGAGGAGTCCCTCCGGGCGGATGCCGTGCCACCGTACCTGCGCATCACGCTCCGGGTGATCGACGAGCGGGGAAAGGAGCTCGCACGCAGCCGCGACGCCGACGCGCTGCTCGAGCAGCACGGGGGACATGCACGAGCGGTGCTGCGCAGCGCGGCACCGACTTCGGACTGGGAGCGCAAGGGGCTGACGGCGTGGACCTTCGGCGAGCTGCCCCCCTTTGTTACCCGGCGGATCGGCGGGCTCGAGGTCCGCAGCTATCCCGCGCTCGTCGACCGGGGCGCTGCCGTGGACCTGGTGCTGCTCGAGACCTCCGCCGCCGCCGACGCGGCCACGCGCACGGGGGTCCGCCGGCTCCTGATGCTCGCCGCGCGCGGACACGTGGCCGTCAGCGCCGCGCGCATGCCGCTCCCCTTCCCGACCCTGGACGGCGCGCCGCCCGCGCGGGGCAAGGCTGACGCCTTCAAGGCGCTCGTCCTCGCACGCAGCGTCGACGATGCGTTCAAGCTCGCACCGGGTGCGCCACTGCCCCGCACGAAAGCAGCCTTCGAGGCGCTGGTCCAAGAGGGCTCACCGCGCATCGAGCGTGAGGCCCGGGACTGGGCGAACGCCGTCGTCGTCACCTCCTCGGAGCTCGCTGCGACGCTCGCCGCACTCAAGGCGGCCTCCAAGGGGCCGAGCGGCGCGGCGGCCGTGCGGGACATCCGCTCGCAGCTCGGGCAGTTGTTCCCCGCGAACCTCATCGAGTGGATTCCCCTCGTACGACTGCTGCACTACCCGCGCTACCTCCGCGCGGCCCAGGCACGGCTGGCGCGTGCGGTGGCGAACCCCGCCAAGGACGCAGGCAAGGCCGCGCCCTTCCTCCCCCTGTGGGAGACCTTCCTCGCCAGGTCCACCACCGCGCGTGACCAGGAGGCGGCGCAGGAGCTGCGGTGGGCCTTCGAGGAGCTCCGCGTGGCCATCTTCGCTCCGGAGGTGACGACGCCCGTGTCGGTGACGGTGGCGAAGGTCGGCGCGGCCCTCGCGGCGCTGCGCTAGAAGCGAGTGGCGGCCCGTCCGCGACTCACGGTTGGGGCTGGATGCAATTGCCCGCGCGCCTTCGCTCCGTCTGCCCGGCAGGCTACGTTCACCGCCCATGTCCAAGGCCCGGAGCGACAAAATCGATGCCCTCAGCGCGGACGAGGTCGGTCGATGGCTACGTCCGTTGATTCGCCAGCGCACGATGCTGGTGCCGGGAGCGTCCTCCCGCGACGACTCGCTGCTTGCCACGCGCTTCGGTGGCGTGCCCACGGGGCGCGGTGGCGAACGGTGGCCCATCTGTGACCGCGGCCATCTCCTGAGCTTCGTTGCGCAGGTGAACCATGTACGAGACGCTCGGCACTCGCCCACGCTCGGCATCGCCTTCTTCACGTTCTTCTACTGCTGGGACTGCGGCCCGCTGCGCCCCAAAAAGCCGCGGGACGGAATCAAGGAGCGGGAAGGATTTCGGGTGATGGCGTACCCGTCGCTCTCGCCTTCCCAGGCATGCGAACTCCGACTGGAGCCGGATGCCTCCAAAGGCTACCGCTGGCAAGAGTTCGAGCCTCGATTCGTGACCCCACGACTCGAACAATCGCTCCCTGATGACGTTGGGTTCGAGGTGCACTGTCCCCCGCTCTGGGACCGAGTCCCCGGAAACTCCGGTGCTCGGCAGGCGTGGGAGAACTGGCACGTGGTGGCTCGAGTCGCCAGTGAGCTAACCCACGCCCGCGAGAAACCCCACTCACGCAACAGAGGGGTCGTGCTCGGCGGATATCCCAATTGGGTGAACGGCCCAGACCAGACACCACGATGCACCGTTTGTGGGGAGCTGATGGAGCTGCTGCTGCAGCTCTCTCCCTCTGATGTGACGGATGCCAGTTGGGGCGATGTGTGGACGGCCTATCTCTTCATGTGCCGAACACACCTGAAGGAAGTCGCGCTTCGATTCCAGGGCACGTGACCCGACTCCCGCTCGCTTGTTCCTGACGGTTTGGGAGCGCTGTTGGTAGGCGTCCGGCCAGCGATGTAATGTCCTCTCTGGGCAGCGAAAACGTGACGGTCAATGGCCACGCTGCCGAGTGAGCGAGTGGACGAGCAGGGCGATGCCAGCCAGCACCTGCAGGCCGAGGATGATGCGCGTGGGCTCCACGACAGGCAGCCACGACACCCTGTCTCCGCGGATGACGAAGGCGCCGGCCGGACGCGCGCTCAGCCCAAAGCCCGTGCCCTCCCCATGTCCCATGCCCTTCCTTGAGTTGGCCTCAGGTACCGGGCCCTCGCCCCCACCGCCGCCTCCACCGCCCATCACGCGCGCGACGGGAATCACGGTGACCTCCCCCTGCTGGATGGGTTGGCCGAAGACGCTGCGCGCGGAGATGCTGTCGCGGGTCCGGTCGATGAGGTCGATGATGTCCATGGCGGATTCCCCTTCGAATGCTCCCGCCAGAGATAGGCACGGTGGGAGCGCGAGCCATCACACCAAGGCACCAGCCCGGGGCCCGGCTCGCCGCTGAGACGCGCCACCCATGCGCGTCGAGCGTCCGCAAGAAGGCCCCCGATGCCACCAAGGTCCGGGCGCCCTGTCGCGGGCGAGAACCGGGCCGGCATATCGTCCGGGTTGAAAGTCCTTGCGCAGTGGAGGGCTTCTTCCGAAGCCTGGCACCCTTCCGGTATGCCCCCTCCGAAATGTCGTTCCTCCAGCGCAGCGGGCGGCGCGATGCCGCCCCAACGCACTGGAGTGATTCGATGCTTGGACGGACGTGGTCTTCGCGGCGCCGCTGGCTGGGCGCCGCGTCGCTGGTGGTGATGTTGACGAGCGGCGGCTGTGACACCGGCGGGCCCGTGACTGAGACGGAAGCCCCCGAAGCCTCGCTGGCCGTCAGCCTGGAGGACGCCTTCGTGGCGGTGCCCCGGGCCACGAGCACGGAGCAGCGCCAACAGGTGGAACAGCGCCTGTCCGGAATCGTGGAGGACGCGGGCACCCACTTCTACCTGGCCATCAAGCGCAGCGAGCTGAAGCAGAAGTGGTTCCTGTCCGCGTTCCTCAAGCAGCTCCATCCGGGAGGGGTGATCTTCGGCGCTGGCAGGTCCCTGGGCACGCGGGTGGTCTCCTTCCAGGAGCAGAACGGCCGGCTCTTCGTGGTGGATGTGGACGACCGCAAGAAGCTCAGCGACGTGTTCGACCCACAGGTGCTGGTGGAGGCCTACCCCGTCGTCACCGACTACGGCCCCTTCAACCGTCTGCGCAACGCCGACCAGTACGTGCTCATCGACCCGTCGGCGGGGCTCAACCGCTTCGGCGTGATGGGGGACTCATTGTCCGTCTCCACGCGATTCCAGACGGAGCTGAGCTTCGCGCAGCGCTTCCACCCCATCACCGACGGCATCGCCTTCGAGCAGGTCTTCACGGGCTACTCGGAGGTGTCCGATCCGTTCGCCGCGGACTACCTGGAGCCCAATGGCTACCGCGCCTCCGGCACGCTCGGCCTCGCCCTGCGCCGCTACAAGGAGGGGCCCGGCTACACGCCCACGGCCATGCCCGAGCAGACGCTCTACTTCGCGGGAGCGCCGAGCTTCATCACCAACGCCGGTGGCTGGCAGGACATCCCGGCGATGAAGTGGAACATCCACCCCGGGATGAAGCCCATCTCCTGGTTCATCACCCCCTCCGTGCTCTCGATCCAGGCCGACCCGCGCTTCCAGGACTATGACCTCGTGGGCGCCATCAAGCGCGGCGTGGAGGGTTGGAACCAGGCGTTCGGCTTCAAGGTCCTGGAGGCCACGGTGGGCGGCCCGGGGCTCGACTTCGCGGATGACGACAAGAACGTCCTCATCTTCGACCCGGACGAGGGCGTGCCCTACGCTTTCGCGAACTTCCGCATCAACCCCAACACCAGCGAGCTGCGCGGCGCCAGCGTCTACCTGCCGGCCATGTGGCTGGTGCTCGGGGACGAGACCTTCGAGAGCGACCCCGGTGCGTTCGCCGCCGCACGGGCGCGGACGCTCTCGCCCGTGAGCATGTCCTGGTCCGGGATGAAGGCGGAGCAGCTGTGCGACCTGAACGTCCTCGAGCGCTTCGGCGACCCGGAGGCTGGCCTCGCGTCGTCGCTGACGGCGGTCACTCCGCGGACGAAGAAGCAGAAGGTGGAGGCCTACCTCACGCACGTGGTGTTGCATGAGATTGGCCACACGCTGGGCCTGCGCCACAACTTCGCCGGATCGCTCGCTTACGACGGCACGCCCACGGGCCTGCGCAGCAGCTCCGTGATGGACTACGTCGCGAACGAGGACTCCGTCCTGGACAGCGCGCCGGGCCCCTACGACGTGCAGGCGGTGCGCTACCTCTATGGGCTGGACACCCAGCTGCCCACCTGGGAGTTCTGCACGGATCAAGACCGGTTCACCGACCCGCGCTGTGCCATGTACGACCGCACGAATGACACGTTCAGCTTCACGCTGGCGGACTTCAACGTCTACGCGCAGAGCTTCCTCACCACGGCCTCGGTCACCAACCGGCTCAACCTCACCCTCAGCACCCGCACCAACCAGGTCCTGGGCTTCGTGCGGGCCGGGACGGAGCAGGTGCGGGCGTACCAGGACATCCTGGCCCAGGTGCGGCCGCCGCTCGTCGTGCCTCCGGGCGCGCCCGCGGTCTACGCCTCCCGCGCGGATGAGCTCGCCCGCCGCGTCCTCACGCGCCTCTACCTGGACCCGGTGTCGTCGCGCGGCGGCATCTTCACCGCGAATGCGCCCACCACGCCGCAGTTCACGGCGCCGGTGATGGCGGACGTGCGCGGCATCCTGCTCAACGTGGACGGCGTGCGCGGCTACGCGGCCCGCCGCGCCATGGTGGACATCCTGAAGCAATTCCAGACACTGCCCGCGTACTCGGCGCTGCGCGAGGCCCGCGACACGCTCACCGCGCAGCTCCCGTCGCTCACGGGGGAGGAGCGGTTGCAGTCCGAGGATCTGCTGGCGCGCGTCTCCAGCGCGCTCTCGCCCTACTACCGCTGACGCGAAGCCTGGTCGCTCCACCCATGGGTTCGAAACCCGTCGGGGACACGGAAGGACCGGGGCCGGAAGCCGCTGTGCCCCAGCGGCTTCCGGCCTTGGTGTTTTCTGGCGCCTTCTCACGCTGGCCGAAGCGCTTCTCCACCCCATTACGTGTGTTCCTTGAACGGCTTGAGCAGCTGCAGTGCAGCCACGGTCGTGAGCGATAGAACCGCCCCGAGCCCATAGAGCCGATAGGCGACAGCAGCCCCGACCGCGGCGGTAATCCAGATGCTCACGGCGGTCGCGATCCCCTGGATCTCTCCGCTGCCCTTGACGATGACACCGCCTCCAATGAAACCAATGCCGCTCAACACGGCCTGAAAGACATAGCCCTGAGCGCGCGCGTCGTCGGGGAAGGCATGCTGGCCGATGAGCAGGAATGCACACGCTCCCGTGCCGACGAGCGGAAACGTGCGCAATCCGGGCGAGAGCGCCCGGTGGTCTCGCTCCCAACCCACGGGCAGCCCCAGCGCGAATGCCACCGCGAGGCGAACCAACATGCTCAGATCCAGGCCGAGTCCTTCCACCGTGAAGCCTCAGTCCTGATGGAGCTGCTCCTCGAGCAGCTCCGCCATGCTGCGTGGCGCGGCCTCGCCGAGCTCGAATTCCACCCGGTCGATGCTTCCGTTGAAGCGGAAGGGCAACCGGTCGCGGTAGCCGGGCCAGACCGGGGAGAGCGTGTCCTCTCCGACGTCGAGCGTCTCACCGAGGCCGAAGTACCCTGGCACCTGCCTGGCAATCCGCCCCTCGCCCACCACGGTGCCGTTGCAGAGGAGCCGCACCACGGCCGGCCCTCCTGGAATCCCCGGCGTCTCACAGGTGAACTCCATCCGAAGCTCGGCCTCGCCGCCAGGCAGTGCTGTCCCGGAGAGGATGTCGAAGCGCTCGAACCCGAACCAGTTGTAGTGGTAGCGCATCCGCCCGTCCTCCACGAACAGGCTCCATCCCGCGGTGTCCCCGCCCAGGCACACCAGCACGCCCTCGGCGCGCCCCTCGGGAAGCCGCGCGTGGAGGGTGATGGCGTGGTCGACGTTCGCCAGCTTGGGGCCGCTGCTCTCCGGCAGCCGCACCATGCCCGGGTAGAGGGTCAGCCGCCTGCGGCCGACGAAGAAGCCCGGCCGCAACGTCACATCCGCCCGCTCCGCGAAGCGGTCATCCAGAGGGAGGACGTCGTACTTCGCCGCTTCCAGCAGGAACAGGTCCTGAAGCTCGCGCAGCTTCTTGGGGTAGCGGGCCGCCAGGTCCTCGGACTGACTGAAGTCCTCATCGAGGTGGTACAGCTCCCAGGTGTCCTCATCGAAGCTGGCACTGCCCCGGGTGACCCAGGGGAGCCGCCCGTGCCGGCAGCAGGCAGTCCAGCCGTCGTGATAGAGCGCGCGGTTGCCCAGCATCTCGAAGTACTGCGTGGTGCGCGTGCTCTTCGCCTCCGCGTTGGCCCGGTCGAAGGTGTACGCCATGCTCACGCCTTCGATTGGCTTCTGCGGCACGCCATCGACGCTGACCGGCTCGCGGATTCCGACGGCCTCGAGGAGGGTGGGAACGACGTCGATGACGTGGTGGAACTGGAAGCGCTTCTGCCCCTTGTCGGCGATCCACGCCGGCCAGCTCACAATCATCCCGTTGCGGGTGCCCCCGAAATGGGACGCCACCTGCTTCATCCACTGGAACGGGGTGTCCCCGGCCCAGGCCCAGCCCACCGCGTAATGCGGCGTGGTTCCCGGCAGCCCCCACTCCCCCATCCGCGCGAGACTCGCCTCGATGGGCGGTTCGATGCCCTGCATGCTGGCGCTCTCGTTGAGGGTCCCGGTCAGTGCCCCCTCCGCGCTCGAGCCGTTGTCGCCGAGGATGTAGATGAAGAGCGTGTTCTCGAATTCCCCCAGCTCCTCGAGGACGTGCACCAGCCGGCCCACTTCGTGGTCGCAGTGCTCGAGGTAGTCCGCGTAGTTCTCGGCCTGGAGGCGGAGCAGTGCCTGCGCCTCGGCATCGAAGCGGTCCCAGGCCGGCAGCTCTTTCGGCCGGGGGGTCAGCCTCGTGCCCGGGGCGATGACGCCCAGCTCGAGCTGCCGCTGATAGACGACTTCGCGGTAGTGGTCCCAGCCCATGTCGAAGCGACCGGCATTTCGCCCGCGCCAGTCGAGGGGCGGCTGGTGCGGGCCGTGCGCCGCGGCGGGGGCGAAGTGCACGAAGAACGGTCGCTCCGGGGCGATGGCCTTCTGCGCTCGCATCCAGGCGATGCAGTCGTTCGCGAGGTCCCGCGTGAGCTGGTAGCCCTGTTCCGGCGTGCCAGTGGGATTGACGGGGGTCGTGTTCCGGTAGAGCGCCGGATAGAACTGGTCCGTCCCTCCGCCGAGGAACCCGTAGAAGTAGTCGAAGCCGCGCCGGGTGGGCCAGTGCGTGAAGGGCCCCGCGGCGGAGGCCTGGTTCAGCGGAGTGGAGTGATTCTTGCCCCACCAACCGGTGGCGTAGCCGTTGGGCGCAAGCAACTCCGCGATGGTCGCGCAGCTCCGCGAGAGGACTCCGCTGTAACCCGGATAGCCGGTGGCCATCTCCCCCACCACCCCGAAGGAGGCCGAGTGGTGGTTGCGGCCGGTGAGCAGCGCCGCCCGTGTGGGCGCGCAGAGCGCGGTGGTGTGGAACTGGCAGTAGGTGAGGCCCTCCTTCGCCAGCCGCTCCGAGGTGGGCATGCGCACGAGCCCTCCGTAGCTGCTCGGCCACGCGTAGCCCACGTCGTCCAGCAGCACGAGCACGATGTTCGGCGCGCCCGGCGGCGCCCGCTGGAAGCTGGGGGAGTCGGGTTCCGAGTCCTTCCAGGTCATCCCGATCTTCGCATCCGGGAAGCGGTGCTCGGGCCTCGGGTAGGTGTCCCGTTCAATCCGCCTCGGAGTCCGCTCCTTTTTCTTCGCCATCGTCGCGTGCCTCCTCCCGAGAGATGAGGACGACGAACGAGACTGCAAGCCGCGGGCTCGGTCCGGCCATCCGTCCGTGTGACGCTCACGCGGGGCGCGCAGGCGAGGAGCATCCAGCATGCGGCCCGCTGCATGGCACCAAGGTGGGGGCGGCAGCCGTGAGCCGGGCCTTGCCTGGCGGGCCGGTTGCGCGGTCGTCCCGGAGCGCTTGCGGTTTCGTGCGGGCACAGTGACCTTCAAGGAATGAGGGTCGGGTTCCTTCAGGCGCTGTCGAGCATCGGGATCCTGGTGTTCTCCGTATGCACCATGCTCGCCGTCGGACTGAACCACACGCTCCGCGAGATATCTGCCCCGCTGCTCGATTCGCGTGGAGCCATCCGCGCGCTGGTGGCGAACTTCGTACTCGTCCCACTGCTCGCGTACGGCGTGGTGCAGGTGGTCCCCTTGGACAGCTCCCATGCCACCGGCTTCATGCTCATCGGCATGGCGGCGGGTGCTCTATTCCTCATGAGGCTCACCGCGGCTGCGGGCGGCAACATGCCGTTGAGCGCGTCACTGACGGTGCTCCTCATGCTGGCCACCGTCCTCTACATGCCCCTGGTGGTCCCGCGGGTGGTGCCGGACGTGAGGGTGCGTCCGGCGGCAATCGCGTTGCCGCTGCTGTGGACGATGATTCTTCCCCTGGGCGCGGGGCTCTACGTCCGGGCCCGGCACCAGACGCTGGCGGAACGGCTCCGGCCCTGGTTGGGCAAGCTCGCCATGGTGGCGTTGGCCGTGCTGGTCGCGGCAACCCTCGTGGCCAACTTCGGGGGCGTCGTGCACATCATCAGCACTGGCGCCATCCTCGCCCCGCTGATCCTGATTCCGGGCGCCTTCGGCATCGGCTGGGTCTTCGGCCGCGAGTACCGCGGAGGACACGTGGTGTTGGGGCTGGGCACCGGGCAACGCAACATCGCCGCGGCGATGGTGGTGGCCACCCAGGGGATGGGGGATCAGAACGCCGAAGTGATGGTCGTCGTCTCCTCGCTGGTCGGGTTCGCGGTCCTCTTCCCGATTGCGTGGCTCCTCGCGTGGCGAGGCCGGCGGCAGCGGCCGCTGCGGCACGGGGGCATGGTCCGCGCCTGAGCGATGGGCAGCTCCTGCGTGGCGTGCACGTGCGTTTTCGGGCCACGTCCGGCAGTCCGGTAGGATGCTGGGGCCATCACCGGTCGCGCGGTGCTCCCATGAAACACAGGCTCGTCGACTACTTCCGCCGCATCGCGCCTCTGTCGGACGAGGAAGCCGGGGCCATCCTGGACAGCATGGTGGTGACGGCCTGCCCGAAAGGCGCGCACCTGATCATGGCCGGCCAGGTCTGCACCGAGGCCTACTTCGTCCTCCAGGGCTGTGTCCGCCAGGACCTTCTGCATCTCCCGGAGGGTGATGCAGAAGGTCCTGGCGGAGCAGCAGGAGCGGTTCGCGTCCTATCTCACGGATACCCCGGAGCAGCGCTACCTCAAGCTCACGAGGACGCGGCCGGACCTCCTCCAGCGGATTCCCCAGTACCAGCTGGCCAGCTACATCGGCGTGAAGCCCGAGTCGCTGAGCCGGATCCGAAAGCGCATCGCCACGCACGGCAAGCCGGCTACGCCGCGACGGAAGGCGTGACCGTCCGGAACCCCCTGGTGATGAGCCAGCCACCGAGGAACAGCTCGAACAGGCCCCCGGGTCCGGAGAAGAAGATGCCCCACGGCAGCCCGAAGAGCTCGAGCACGGCCCCCAGCGCCAGGAATCCGTAGCCCACCGCGCCCACCAGCGGGAGCAACGCGGGAAGAAGCCGCGAGCGGTACAGCGACATGCAGAACGCCACGCTGCCGGCCCCCAGGTTCGAGTCGGCCTTGGAAGGAAGCCTCGGCAGCACCTTCACCTCGTGTCGTCCGTCTTGCGTGCGCCTGCCCGACGCTCGTGCTCGGAGCTCGGCGGGGGATGGCGGCTTCGGTTTCGGCATCGTTGGGTCCTCCTCGCTCAATTGAACGGGCGCAGAGAGAGAGGACGCAACTCCAGACGCCGGGTCGAGAACAGCGGCAGGTGACAGGCCCCCATCCAGTCGTGCGCATACTCCATGCACTGCGGCCGGGTGTCCCCTGCGTGCAGGATTGCTCGGCATCGATGCGCAGAAATCCTCGCGCCGTACCCGGCCCCATGAGTCCGCTGTCGCCCAGCACCTCCGCACTCCAGCCTGATACGCCCCGCCTCCACAGCGAGCGTACCTTGCGCCCTCGAATCAGGTGGGCCTTGCCGCCGCATCACACGGGTGCGCGCGGGACCAGGGTTCCAGATTTGACAAGCGTGAGCGGCGGCACTCTGGAGCCTTACAGGTGGCTACCTACGCGGCAATCCCAGCGATTGGTCAGTCCATCCTGGCTCTGCTCGAGCAATCTCGACCCAAGCCTGAGTTCGAGGGCGCGAAGTTCGACCTGTACCAGGCCGCCAACTTCAAGTCCCCCATGAAGGAGGGCGTCTCCCTTTTCCTCTACCGAATCGCTCCCAGCACCGTCCGGCGCAACCTGACAGGGCGTACGGACGCGAAGGGGCGGCGGACCCGGCGGCCGCTGCCGCTCGATCTCTACTACCTGCTCACGCCCTGGGCCCCCACCGCCACGAGACAGCACCTGCTGCTCGGCTGGTGCATGCGGACGCTGGAGGACACGCCCACCCTCAACTCCAGCTTCCTCAATGAGCATGGGCGGCCCGCGGCCGACACCTTCCTCCCGGACGAGACGGTGACGCTCGTCTACGAGCCGCTCTCCGTCCAGGACATGCTCAATGTCTGGGAGATCGGCAAGCCCGACATCCAGATCTCCGCGACGTACATCGCGCGCATGGTGGTGATCGAGTCCGCCATGACAGACACGGAGCTGCCCCTCATCCAGACTCGCGAGCTCGAGGTGAGGAGGCTCGAAGGCCCATGAGACCCTCCTCCCAGGTCATCGATCGCGTGACACGGACAGCTCCGCTGGGGGTGTGCTTCCGCGACGAGGTGTCAGGAGCAGTCGTAGGCGAGGGCCTGGCCGTGAGCGCCTACCCCCAGGGGCAGCCCTCCTCGCGCCGCTCCTCGGTGGTGAACCGCTCCGGCATCCATGTGCTCATGGACCTGCCCGGGCTGCGCGAGCTGGAGTTCGGCGCGGGAGATGCCGCCTGGTGGCAGGGATTGACCGGGCGCAAGCGCTACACCGTCGAGGTGAGGGACGAGCAGCACCGCTTCCTGCCTCTCTCCTTCCAGGTGGACCTGCCCCACCGGGGCCTCTTCCAGCTCGACCAGCGCCCCTTCGTACCGCTCTTCTCAGCGCCCGCGCGCCAGGTGGAGTCCACGCTGGCGGTGGTGCGCGCGGAGCTCTGGGACACCCAGGCCAAGGCTCCCGCGGCGTGGGCGTTGGTGCAGGCCACCCTCCCCGGCGGGCGGCAGGTGCGCGGCGTGGCGGACGAGGAGGGCCGGGTCGCCCTCTTCTTCCAGTACCCGGCCCCGGTGGATTCCCCCACCGGCCCCCCTCCGCCATCCGGCAGCCCGCCGTTGCTGGAGCAGCAGTGGACGCTGCGGCTGAGGGCCTTCCATGCCCACCGCGCGCCCGGGCCCGAGCTCCCGGACCTCCGCGACACCCTGCGCCAACTGGACAGCGCGCCAGCGCGGCTGTGGCCGAACCTCGACGGCCCCCAGGAGCTGCTCGAGCCCACCCTCCTCTACGGCCGCGAGCTCGTCGTGCGCACCGAAGGCGAGCCGCGCTCCCGCCTGCGGCTCACGGGTTCACCTCTCTAGGAAAGACCGATGCCTGAATATCTCGCGCCTGGCGTATTCGTTGAAGAGACCAGCTTCCGCTCCAAGTCCATTGAAGGCGTGAGCACGACCACCACCGGCTTCATTGGCCCCACCCGCTATGGGCCCGTGGACCTGGAGCCCGGCCTCATCACCAGCATGGTGGAGTTCGAGCGCGTCTACGGGAACCGCCAACAGCTCGGCTTCCTCAACGCGGGCACGCTTCACAACTACGTATGGCACGCGGTGCGCGCCTTCTTCGAGGAGGGCGGGAAGCGGCTCTACGTGAGCCGGGTGTTCCGGCAGAAGAGTTCCACCAAGGCCGAAGGCGAGGCCTATGCAGGCTTCAAGGCCGAAACCAAGCTCGTCGCCACCAACCCGTCCTATGACGACGGCCACGCGCGCGGGCTGCTGGCCGGCGAGGCAACGGACGCCAAGAAGCAGGTCGTCGTCCACGGCCGCTATCCGGGCTCGTCCGGCAACCTGCGCGTGCGCTTCACGCTGCGCACGGGGCAGAACGTGCTGTCCTTCGAGGACAGCAAGCCTCGCGTCAGCGCGCTGCAGGACCGCGACGTGGTGGTGCTGCGCGACTTCACCACCTCCGACGGCGGGACACCGGACCCGGGCGCCTTCTTCCAGGCGCGCTGGAACGAGCAGACGCAGGGCTGGGACCTGAAGTCCGACAAGGACACGGTCACGGCGCTGTCCAGCATCACCGATCCAGGCAACCAGCTGCGCATCATCACCGTGACGATGGCCGTCATCCCCACGGACGAGCCGGCGTCGTCCCAGGTGTGGGCCGGGCTGGCGCTGGACAAGGCGCACACGCGCGACGGTGCGGAGGACTCGTTGCATGCGCGCTTCGACGTCGACGCCGCGGACCTGGAGCGCAACCGGGACATCCCCATCGTCATCGCGCCGGGAAGCGACCTGGGAGACGGGCACCAGATGTTGACCGCGCTGCTGAAAGCCGACGCCACCGTCGCCGCGAAACTGAAGGAGCCAGACTCCACGGACTCCGAGCGCTCGGTGGAGGTGCTGCTGCAGGGTGGCAACGACGGCGAGCGGCCGAGCTCGGACGACTACAAGGGCGAGGAGATCGTCAACACCACGCGCAAGAACGGCCTCGTGCAGTTCGAGGACCTGGAGGACATCTCCATCGTGGCCGCGCCGGGATCGACGCTCGGTTACGACAAGAGCTATGGCCCTCAGTCGGCCGCCATCATCGGCCTGCTCATCTCCCACTGCCAGCGGATGAAGTACCGCATCGCGGTGCTCGACAGCGGCAACGGCCAGACGCTCGCCCAGGTGCGCGCGCAGCGGGCGAAGTTCGACTCCAGCCACGCGGCGCTCTACTACCCGTGGGTGAAGGTGCTGGACCCCGTCACGCGCCAGCCCATCTTCTTGCCCCCCAGCGGCTTCGTGGCCGGCATCTTCGCGCGCAATGACATCAACCGCGCCGTCTACAAGGCCCCCGCCAACGAGGTGGTGAACGGGGCGCTGGGCTTCGAGGTGAACCTGAACAAGTCGCAGCAGGAGGTCCTCAACCCCGAGGGCATCAACGCCTTCCGCTTCTTCGAGGGGCGTGGCTACCGGCTGTGGGGCGCTCGCACCATCAGCTCCGACCCCGAGTGGAAGTACGTCAACCTGCGCCGCTACTTCGCCTACCTGGAGCGCTCCATCGACAAGGGCACCCAGTGGGCGGTGTTCGAGCCGAACGGCGAGCAGCTCTGGGCCAACGTGCGGCGCACCATCGAGGACTTCCTGCTCAATGAATGGCAAACGGGCGCGCTGCTCGGGGACAAGCCAGAGAAGGCGTACTTCGTGAAGTGCGACCGCAGCACCATGACCCAGAACGACCTGGATAACGGTCGGTTGATCTGCCTCATCGGCGTGGCGCCGCTGCGCCCGGCCGAGTTCGTCATCTTCCGCATCGGCCAGTGGACCGGCGACCGGAAGTAGTCCCCTGGGAGGTTTGAGAAATGGCGATCCAACGAGAGCGTCCCTATGTGCAGTTCAACTTCCTGGTGGACCTGGGCACCGGCACGACAGACGGGGCAGACGCCGGCTTCCAGGAGATCTCCAACGTGGGCATGGAGGTCACCGTCGCGGAGTACCGCAACGGCAACGAGAAGGAGAACAGCGTCCGGAAGATCACCGGCCTGAACAAGGCCACGGACGTCACCATGAAGCGGGGCGTGATTGGCTCACTCACTCTCTACGTGTGGCTGAATCAGCTGCGCAACGGAGAGGCCAACGCGCTGCGCACCGTCACCATCCAGTTGCAGAACGAGGACCACACGGCGGTGGTGCAGACGTGGAAGCTCTTGCGCGCGCGGATCATCAAGCACGTGAGCGGCCCCTTCAACGCGAAGGGCACGGACGTGGCGATTGAAGAGCTGACCATCGCCTACGAGCGCCTGGAGATGGAGTGACGTGAGCCGCCCCGCCGCCAGACGCCTTCCGGGCATCCGCTTCGAAATCCAGGCGCCGCCCGTGACGGATGCGCTGCCACGGATGGACGTGGCTGCCTTCGTGGGCTTCGCCGCCTCCGGCCCGCTGCACGTGCCGGTGGTGGTGGAGGACGTGGCGGACTTCGAGGCGGTGTTCGGCGCGGCGCCCCTGCTGGCCTGGGACGCAGCGCGGGGCGAGCCGGTCCACGCGCACCTGGCCTCCGCGGTGCGGGCCTTCTTCCGCAACGGCGGCCGGCGGTGCTGGGTGGTGCGCGTGGCCGGCCCGGAGGCGCTTGCCAACAGCTTCCCCGTGCCAGGACTGCTGCGCCGCTCGGCCCGTGGGGAGTTGTCCCCCGCGCTGGCGCGGGCCCGCTCGGAGGGGAGCTGGTCGGACGCCGTCCAGGTGGCGGCCAGCATCACCGTCGAGCCCCTGGAGCTCCTCGAGCGGCCCACCCTCGATGGTCAGGGGGTGTTGACCGTCACGGCCCCTGGGGGTGTGGCCGTGGGCGACCTCCTGCGCGTCCACTTCGGAGGCACCGGCGTCATGCTGCTCCTCGCGGTGGAGACCGTGGAGATGCCGGGCCGGGCTCCCACGGGCACCCCTGTCAGCCTGGCGCTTCCACTGGTGACGGCCCGCGTGAGGACACGCCTTTTCCAGTGGCTGCAGGAGGGCGTGGGACTCGCTCCGGACACCTCCGCTGTGTCGTGGACGCGCGGAGAAGGGGACACGGTGTCCATTCCCGTCACCCACGTGGCGGACCCGGGCAAGGACGTCTCCCCCCGCCTCCTTACGCTCACCCTGAAGGTGGCCCCCGAGCAGGCGCCACCGCCCGGCGCGGTGTTGCGGGTGCAGTCTGGTGGCTCCGAGTGCTGGCTGCCGGTGCAGGCGGTGGAGGAGGAGCTGCAACCCGGGCTGGGTACAGGGAGCACCGTGAAGGTGTCCGGCCTTGCATCCCAGGTGCTGCTCTCGCCACCGGCGGTATCCTCGGCTCCAGCCCGGTGTGAGCGGCTGACGCTGAGCCTGTGGACCCGGCAGGGCGCGCAGAAGCCAGCGGGGCTGGAGCAGCTCGGCTTCTGCCCCCCGCACCCGCGCCACTGGGGCGCGCTGCCCATGGACGCGGAGCGCGCCCGGTGGGAGGACTCGCAGCTCGCCCCCTCCCGGCGCCCCGAGGAACGGCTGCCCCAGGACTGGCGCCAGGGTGTGCCCGAAGCCCGCTTCCCTCTCGCGGGGCCCGCATCCGGGAAGGAGGGCTTCTCCTCCCGACCGGAGCTGGCGGGACAACCCCTGGACTGGAAGGGGGACTTCTCCTTCCCGCTGGGGTTGACGGACCAGCCCACGGCGTACGTGGGCTGCACGCCGCCCGCGGGTGATGCGCTCGAGCGGGATGGGCTGAGCACGTTCAGCGCGGAGCTGTTCCTGGACGAGGGCTTGAAGGGCCTGGGCCCCGAGACGCTCCTGGACGAGGCGGGCTGGCTGCACGACCTGAGCAGCAAGCCACGGGCGCTCCGGGGCATCCACGCGGTGCTGGACCGGGACGAGGTCAGCCTGGTGGCGGTGCCAGACGCGGCACACCGGCCCTGGGAGCGCGTCCCCGGCCCGGACGCTTCGTCCCCCGCACCGGCGGCCCCTCTGAAGGAGCCAGCCTGGGGCACCTTCCTCGGCTGCGCCCTCCAGCCCCTGCCCGCCCCCGCCCCCCTGGTGGCCAGGCCCACCCACCCCGCGGCCGAGCAGGTCTTCACCCTGAGCTGGGCGCAGGTGCCCGGGACGGACGTGACCTATGTGCTGGAGGAGGCCACCCGGCGGGACTTCGTCGATGCCTGGGAGGCGTACCGGGGCCGGGACATCCAACGCACCATCTATGGCCTCCCCGCCGGCATCCGCTACTACCGCGTGCACGCCGAACAAGCCGGTGCCGCCGGTCCGCCGGCGACGGGCGTGGCCGTCACCGTGACGCCCCCCGTGAGCTGGCGGCTGAAGTCCTCGTTCTCGGCCGGGCCGCTGCTCGCGGTGCACCGGGCCCTGCTGCGCATGGCGTGCGCGCGCGGGGATCTGCTGGCCGTGCTGGCCCTCCCCGAGCACTACCTCGAGGACGATGCGCTGGCGCACGCGGTGCAGCTCCAGTCCCCGCTGGCCAGGGCCACCGAGGGCGTCCAGGCGCTGGGCTTCGCGGAGGAGCACGCCCTGAGCTACGGCGCCCTCTATCACCCGTGGCTCCTCGTCTCAGAGGAAGGCCAGCCCCCGCCGCCGCGCCGCATGCCTCCGGACGGGACGGCGTGCGGCGTGCTGGCACGGCGAGCGATGGAGCGCGGAGCGTGGGTGGCCCCGGCCAACGAGCCCTGGCGCGGCGTGGTGGCGCTCACGCCGCCGCTCGCCCGGGAGCGGTGGTTGGACCTCCAGGAGGCCCGGGTGAACGTGGTGCGCCAGGAGCCTCGGGCCTTCCTCACCCTGTCCGCGGACACGCTCGCGCTGGAGCCGGGGGTGCAACCCATCTCCGTGCGGCGGCTGCTCTCCCTGCTGCGGCGGGCGGTGCTCCGGCTGGGAGCGGATTATGTCTTCGAGCCCAACGAGCCCAGCTTCCACCGGCGGGTGCAGCGCGGCTTCGAGGCGCTGCTCGGAGAGCTCTTCACCCGGGGCGCCTTCGCCGGGAAGACGCGCGAGGGCGCCTTCCAGGTGGTGACGGGGGACGCGCTCAACACGCCCGCCCAGATGGATCAGGGCCGCTTCTTCGTGGACATCAAGGTGGCACCGTCCACGCCCCTCACCTTCCTGAACGTGCGGCTCGTCCAGAGCGGTGAGCACGGGCTCGTCACGGAGGCACGCTAGGCCATGTCCACTCCCCAGGACGAGACCACCATCGCCCCGTTCACCGCGTTCGCCTTCGCGGTGGAGATCGACATCCGGGACGTCAGCCAGAAGGCGTGCAGCGCCGCCTTCTCCGAATGCGACGGCCTGGAGATGACGATGGACGTGAAGACGATTCGCGAGGGCGGCAACAACGGCCGGCAGATCCGCCTCACGGGTCCGCTCGGCTTCGGGCAGCTCACGCTCAAGCGGGGGATGACCGCCAGCTTCGACCTGTGGGACTGGTTCGAGGCCGTGCAGCTGCGGCCCCGGCTGCGCGCCAACGCAGAGGTGGTGGTGTTCGCTCCGGGGCCGGGGCAGGTGGAGCGCGCGCGCTTCATCCTGTCGCGCTGCCTGCCGGTGAAGCTCAAGGCGCCGGCCCTCAATGCCAAGGATGGGGCGGTGGCCATCGAGGAGTTGCAGCTCGCCTACGAGTCGCTCACCCGCAAGCGCATTCCCGGAGGTGTCTGAGCCATGCCCGAGCCCACTCCCCTGGCCAAGGCCGAGCTGCGCCAGCTCAACGCCAAATTCACGGAGGAAATCGAGCGCGGCACCTGGACCCAGGTGCAGTTCAATCCGGAGACGCTGAAGGTCAGCTTCGCCAATCAGGTGCCCACGCCCTCCGGCACCGGAGACCAGCGCGGCACGCCGGGCCGGCAGTACGTGGGCGCCGGCACCACCAAGCTCGCCGTCCAGCTCTGGTTCGATGTCACCCATCCGGAGCACGTCGACGCGAAGCTGGATGACGTCCGCAAGCTGACCCAGAAGGTCGCCTTCTTCATCACCCCCAAGAAGGAGGGGGAGGACTTCATTCCTCCCGCCGTCCGCTTCCTCTGGGGCACCTTCGAGTTCGACGGCGTCATGGAGTCGTTGGAGGAGTCGCTCGAGTTCTTCTCCCCCGAGGGAAAGCCGCTCCGGGCGAGCGTGTCCTTCACCCTCACGCAGCAGAAGGTCACCGTCTTCTCCTTCCGTGCCGTCAAGGGCACTCCCGGGAGTGCCCGGACGCCGAGCGGCATGCCTCCGGGCACCGTGCCGATGGTCCAGGCGGCCGCCGGCGCCACGCTGCAGGGCCTGGCGTCCGCGGAGGGCGATGGCGCGGACTGGCGCGCCATCGCCAGCGCCAACGGCATCGAGAACCCGCGGCTGCTCCAGCCAGGGTTGCTCCTCGACCTGAAGGCGGGAGTGGGACTGGGAACCGGGGCGCAGGCGGGCTTCACCTTCAATGAAGGCTGACCGAGGAGCGGACCATGGCCGTCGTCATCAATGACTTCGAAGTCGTCCCCGAAACAGCCCCCGTGCCACGGCCCTCCGCCCAGCCCGAGCCCGGCGGCACGCCCCCTTCCGCGCCCGAAAAGGCAGCGGAGTTCGCCCTTCTCTTCCACCGCGAGTTGGAGCGCCAGCGCCGCGTGCGCGTGTACTAGCCATGGCCGACGGTACCGACTCCAGCCAACTCAAGACGTCCCGCCCCACCTTCCATGTGGATGGACAGGCGCAACCCACGCTCACGGGCGGGTTGCTCCTGCTCCGCATCGCGGAGAACACCCAGGGCCTGTACCGGTGCGAGGCGACGTTCGGCAACTGGGGTCCCTCCGGGGGCGGCACCGGCTTCCTCTACTTCGATCGGCGGATGCTCGACTTCGGCAAGCCCTTCCAGGTGCGGCTTGGCCAGGCGGTGCTCTTCGACGGCCGCATCACCGCGCTCGAGGCCCGCTTCCCCGAAGCCAGTCCCCCGGAGCTGACGGTGCTCGCCGAGGACCGGCTGCAAGAGCTGCGGATGACCCGGCGGACCCAGACGTACGAGGGCCTCAGCGACGCGGCCGTCATCGAGGAGGTGGCCCGCCGGCATAGTCTCACCGCGCAGGTGGACGTGAGGGGCCCCACCTACAAGGTGCTCGCCCAGGTGAACCAGAGCGACCTGGCCTTCCTGCGCGAGCGGTGCCGGACGCTCGACGCGGAGCTGTGGGTGGAAGGCTCCACCCTGCATGCGCAGACGCACGAGAAGCGCGCGGGCACGCCGCTCGTGCTGGGCTACCACAATGAGCTGCGCGAGTTCAGCGTCCTCGCGGATCTGGCCGGGCAGCGCAGCGAAGTGATGGTGGGCGGCTGGGACGTGCGGGGAAAGGAAGCGCTGAAGCACGTGGCCACGGACTCGGTGCTCGGCGCCGAGTTGGACGGCGGACTCAGCGGTGCGAGCGTCCTCGGCTCCGCCCTGGGCGAGCGCAAGGAGGTGCTCGTCCACACCGTTCCCCTCAACAGTGACGAGGCCCGTGCCCGCGCGGAGACCTTCTTCCGGCTCTCCGCACGGCGCTTCCTGGTGGGCCGGGGCATCGCGGAGCCCAACCCCCGGCTGCGGGCCGGAGCGCGCGTGGAGCTGCGAGGGCTGGGGCAGCTCTTCAGCGGCAAGTACTACCTGACGGACGTGACGGTGAGCTTCGACGGCACGCGCGGCCTGCGCACCGAGTTCGTGGGCGAGCGTCCGGGGCTGGGCAAGGAATAGGGGGCCGGCATGTACGACAGGACAGCCTTCGAGGCCATCATTGATGAGCGGGTGCCGGAGGGGCTCGGCGGGCGCTTCTACGGCCTCTATCCGGCCCTCGTCAGCGACGTGAAGGACCCGGACAACCAGGGCCGCGTGAAGGTGACGCTCCCCTGGGCCCCGGACTCCGGCGGCGCGCGCTACGAGGCCTGGGCCCGGCTGGCCACCCTCATGGGCGGCAACAACCGCGGCACCTGGTTCGTCCCGGACTTCAACGACGAGGTCCTGGTGGGCTTCGAGGCCGGCGACCCCCGCCGCCCCTTCGTGGTGGGCGCACTCTGGAATGGAGGAGATCGCCCACCGGAGAGCATGGATGGCGCCGGGAAGAACGCGCGCAAGGTCATCTGCTCACGCAACGGGGTGAAGCTCACCCTCGACGATACGGACGGCCAGGAGACGCTCATCCTGGAGACGCCCGCCGGCCAGAAGGTGACGCTCAAGGACGGGCCCGCCTCCATCGAGGCCCAGGACGCCAACGGCAACTCCCTGAAGATGGAGGCCAGCGGCATCACCCTCACCAGTTCGGGGAAGGTGACGGTGACGGCGAGCACGGCGGAGCTCTCCGTCAGCATGCTCACGGTGAACGCCGGCATGTCGAAGTTCAGCGGCGTGGTGCAGGCGGACACCGTCATCACCAACAGCGTGGTCAGCACCTCGTATACGCCCGGCGCGGGGAACATCTGGTGATGGCCGGGCTCCTTCCCCATCAGGTCCAGTGGGTGACCGCCTCGCCGCTGTGGAGCACGGCGAGCAGTGAGCCTCCGCGGATGCGGGCGCCCCAGCTCCTGTGCTTCGAGTCGGACCGCTTCATGGAGGAGCTCGCCACCCGGCTGCAGGCGCTCCCCGGGCCGGATCTCTCCGCGCTCGTGCCCAGCCCCGGGGGCGACGTGGCCCAGCCACTCAAGCTCTTCCAACCGGCGCACGGGCGCTTCTACCTGGTGTCGGCGAGCCTCGTCTGCCGGCTGGCCGGACTGCCCGACCATGTCGTCGATGCCACGCGGAGCGAGCGCATCGCCTTCGTGCTCCGCCGCATCGACCCGAGTGGCGCCGAGCAGGCCTGGGTTCCCGATCCCCAGGACGCCACGAGGCAGCGGCACCTCTGGGTCTCCCGCTCCCGCGGGGCGGAGAAGCAGCTCGCCACGGACGAGGAGCTCTTCCCCATGTTCCCGGTGAACTTCACCGTTGAAGGCCGCCGCCGTCGGCTGCTGGCGGGCTTCGTTCCCACATCGAGCCACGAGACCTTTCAGTCCGCGGGCTCCTTCGCCCCCGCGGATGCCGAGGGCAACCCGCTGGAGCGCCGGGCCCTGGAGCAGGTGGTGGAGCCCTACGCGTTCCTCCAGGCCATCCCCAGCACCCAGGCCGAGACGGAGCCGGAGCAGGACGCGTCACGCTTCCTCTTGCTGGACCTGGCCACCTTCCTCCAGGAGACCCTCCCTTCGCTCTGGGCCGCGCTCGACACGGGCGTCCCACCGCCGGGCGCCTCGCCCGCGAGGGCGCTCTACGACACGCTGGCGAGCCACCGCGCAGGCAGCAACTCCGCGCCCACCTGGCGCGAGGCGCTGAGCACCGCATGGAAGGAGCGCGAGCCCATCTCCTCCGGCCAGCGAGGATCGCTCGGCACCAACCTGCGCTTCAGCACCCTTCCGGCCGCCACGCTGCGGACGCAGCTCGCCCAGGCGCTGGCGGCGAGTCCCCGCGCCCCCACCCAGCCCTCCGGAGAGGTGGCCAGGCTGGAGCGGCCCGGAGAGAGCCGGTACGTCATCCGCTGCGTCTACCAGCGGCCACGCTGCGGGGCCCTCCAGCCGCCCGTCATCAGTGAGCCCACGGTGAGCTTCACCCTCGCGGCCTTCTTCGAGCCGGATGCTCCCGCCCGGCCGGTGCAGATCACCCTGCCCGTGGACACCAGCATCGCCGGGCTGCGCAAGTTCAAGAAGAACGTCAGCTTCGTCCTGTCCGCGAAGCTGCGCAGGCAGATGTCTCGCGTGGGCGAGCTGAAGGCTGTGATGGACAAGAAGCTCCCCGAGGAAACCCCCATCGAACTCGGGGAGATCTGCTCGTTCTCCATCCCGATCATCACGCTCTGCGCCTTCATGCTCCTGATGATCTTCATCAGCCTCCTCAACATCGTCTTCTGGTGGATGCCCTTCCTGAAGCGCTGCCTGCCCACGGTGAAAGCGACGTGAACGCCATGGATACCGGAAAGCTGCTGGGGCGAGGCATCAGCTTCCCCCCGAGGGTCGGGCCCGACGGCCGCATGCAATGGTCCGAGGGCGAGCGCAACGTGCGCGAGTCCATCCAGGTCATCCTCACGACGGAGCGGCGCGAGCGCCTCTTTTCGCCCGAGTTCGGCGGGAGCCTCGGCCAGTTCCTCTTCGAGCCGAACACCGCCACCACGCGTCACCGCATCGCCGAGCGCATCACCCGCGAGCTGGCCCAATGGGAGCCCCGCATCACGGTGGAGTCCGTCATCGTCGACGAGGACCCGGCCGACTCCCGCACCGCCACCGCCACCATCACCTACCGGCTCGTCGCCACCCAGGCGCGTGAGCGGGTCAGCCTGACCGTGACGCTCGTCGGATGAGGAGGCCGCCATGTCACTGACCCTTCCCAACCTGGACGACCGCCGCTACCAGGACCTGCTCGACGAGGCCCTGGCCCGCATCCCGGTCCACAACCCCGAGTGGACCAACTTCAACAAGAGCGACCCGGGCATCACCCTGGTCGAGCTCTTCGCCTTCCTCACCGAGAACCTCCTCTTCCGCGCCAACCAGATCCCGGAGCGCAACCGCAAGAAGTTCCTCTCGCTGCTGGGCATCCCGCTGCAGCCGGCCACCCCCGCCCGGGGGCTCGTCACCTTCACCAACGAGCGCGGCCCGCGTCAGGTCTTCACCCTCAATGCCGGCGTGGAGGTGCGCGCCGGCCAGGTGCCCTTCCGCACCACGCGCGGGCTGGACGTGCTGCCCATCGACGCCCAGGTCTTCTACAAGAAGCAGGTCACACCGGATGCGCAGATGCTCGCCCACTACACCGAGCTCTACGCGTCCTTCAACGCCACGCCCCCCGCCGCCGACCTGCGGCTGTACGCCACCACGCCCTTCTCTCCGCGGGGGACCGAGCCGGTGGACCTGGGCGCGGAGGCGATTGATCGAACGCTGTGGGTGGCCCTGATGCTCCGCGAAGCGGATCGGCCCCGGGCGGGAGAGGACTGGGAGCACAAGCGCGGGGAGGCACGCGAGGCGCTGCTCGGGAAGACCCTCAGCCTGGGCCTCGTCCCGGTGGTGGACGAGGAGGGCAGGAGCGTGTCCCCGGGAAACGGCTCGGCCCCGGGCGGGCAGCCGGCGGTGCTCCAGTTCCAGCTTCCCAGCCTGCCCCCGCGCGGAGAGCTCCCGGGGCGCCCGGGCCAGCGCAACGCGAGCTACCGGTCGCTCACCTCCCTCGAGGTGCCCACCGGGCCCGCCGTGGCCGACATCCCCCTGCCCTCCTCTCGCGAGGAGCTGGAGCTGTGGACGAACCTGGATCCGCTGGAGGCGGGCACGCTGGACTTCCCGCCCGCGCTCGACAACGAGGTGCTGGAGCAGCGCGTCCTCACCTGGCTGCGCATCACCAGCCCGGCGCCGGCCCGGCTGAAGCTGCTCTGGGTGGGCCTCAACACCGCCGAGGTGCTCCAGCGCGCCCAGGTGCTCAACGAGGTGCTGCCCCCGGGCAACGGCGAGCCGGATCAGGAGAAGAAGCTCTCGCGGGCGCCGGTGCTCCCGGGCACGGTGCGGCTCTCCGTCGCGCCGCCCAACGGCCAGCCCGAGCCGTGGAGCGAGACAGACGACCTGATGAGCGCGGGCCCGGAGGTGGCAGTGAGGGGTCCGCGCCTGCCCACGGGAACCACCCCTCCGCGCAACCCGCGGGTGAAGGTGTTCACGGTGGATGCGGAGGCGGGGCTCCTCCGCTTCGGCGATGGCCTGCGCGGGGCCCGGCCACCGTTGGAGGCGGAGCTGCGGGTGGACTACGACCACGGTCTTGGCAGCGCCGGCAACCTGGGACCGGATGCCATCACCAGCGGGCCCTCGCTGCCGGCGGGCTTCAAGGTCACCAACCCGCTGCCCACCTGGGGGGGCTCGGACGCGGAGACGACGCGCGAGGGAGAGAAGCAGATCACCCGCCATCTCCAGAACCGGGACAGGCTGGTGAGCGCCCGCGACTTCGAGACGCTCACGCTGCGCACGCCTGGCGTGGCCGTGGGCCGCGTGGAGGTCCTCCCCGCCTTCCACCCGCTCCTGCCCTCCGACACGCCCGGCAATGCCCCGGGAGCCGTCACCCTCCTGGTCATCCCCAGGAACGAGCCGGAGCCTCCCCCGGCTTCCGGGCCGGACCACTTCCTGGAGGCCATCTCCTGCTGGCTCGCGCCCCGCCGGCTCGTCACCACCGAGCTCTTCATCCTGCGGCCGGCCTACAAGGACATCTGGGTGACCCTGGGCATCGACGTGGTGGCCGGGATGTCTCCCGCCACCGTGCGCGAGAAGGTGAAGCAGGCGCTGCTGGACTTCCTGTCGCCCCTGCCCCCTCCGGGCGTGGAGCTGCTCGAGGACGAGGTGTCGCTCGCCGCCACCCCGCAGCACTCCACCGCGAGCCGGGGCTGGCCGCTGCGCAAGGCCGTGGTCGCGCTGGAGTTGGTGGCGGTGGCCAGCCGCGTCCCGGGCGTGGCGTGGGTGACGAAGGTGCGCCTGGCCCCGAGCGGCGGCGGCGAGCTGGACTCCATCCCCATGGACGGCCTGCAGCTCCCGCGCGTGGCCGGCATCTCCGTAGGAGTGGGTGAAGCCCCCCCGCTGGAGGAGCTGCGGGGCACCAGCGCCCCTGTCGCCGAGCGTCCCTTCATCCCGGTCCCCATCGTCCCCGAGGAGTGCCGGTAATGGACGCCAACGGCACCCGCTTCCAGCTGCTGCTCGGGCGCGACGACTGGGCGCGCTGCCTCCAGGTGGACGCTCCGCCAGGGACGACGCTTCCCCGGCTGGGAGATATCTGGAGCCGCATCGAGAAGAAGGAAGACCCACCGAGCCCGCCCCGACTGGCCTGGGACGCCGAGGCCGCGGAGCTCACCCTCCAACCCAAGCTGTTCCACTTCCTCGCCGCGCCACGCGATGTCGCGCCCGGGCTCGAGGCCCGCCGCGGCGCCGGGCGTGACCGGTACGGCAACACCTATTGGATTGGGGACGACCGGCGCTCGTTGCGGGTGCAGTCGAGCGGCTCGGGAACGGTCAGCCTCTTCTGGCCGGAGGAGCTCCCCTCGGCGGGGCCGTCCCAGGAAGGTGGCTTCGGGCCGGTGCAACCACCCGCGCCACCCGCGCCTCCGCTCCTCTGCGGGCTGGCCGTCACCTCCCACCACTACCTCGTGGTGGGCTCCGTCGAGCCGGCCGGGCTGCTGGTGTTCGACCTGCACGCTGGCGGGCCCCCCCTGCGCATCCTCTGGCCACCCGGAGTGGCCGACCCCTTCGACCTCGCGGCCACGCCCGATGGCGGAGTGCTCGTGCTGGATCAGGACCACCGCCGCTACTGGCGGCTGGACGCGGGCTTCCATGCACTGCCGTCCGGCGCGGACCTCGTCCTGGAGGAAGAGCGGGAGGAGACCTTCCAACCCACCGACAAGCGCTTCCTCCGGAAGACGCTGGCCCGGACCTTTCCCCAGGGCGTCTCACTGGAGGCGGCGTCACCGAGCCCGGCACCCGGTCCCATCGCCATCGAGGCGCTGGCGGACGGACGTGTGCTCGTCCTCGACCGCGGCGGCACGGACAGCCGCGTGCTGCTGTACAAGGACGGTGTCCTCCAGGGGAACCCCGTCCCCCTCGTCTTCGTGGGCCACGACTTCGCCTTCCTCCCGGCAGGGAGCGACGGCTCCGGCCCGGAGGCGACAAGCCAGATCCTGGGACGGCTCTACGTCGTCTCCGCGGAAGGCAACCAGACGTTCTCCTTCCTCGTCGAGGAGAAGAAGGCGGCCCCCGGACAGCTCCTCCTCACGCAGAGCACCGACTACTTCCCGATGCGCCTCTTCGGCGGCAAGGCGCTGGTGACCGGGCAGGGGCGGCTCTTCTACGACTTCCCCGACGGCTTCATTCCCCTCGTGCCCCAGCGCCGCCCGCGCTACGAGACGGAGGCCGTCCTCCTCACGCCCATCTTCGACGGACGCACGCCCGACTGCGTCTGGCATCGCCTGTTCCTCGATGCCTGCATGCCCCCGGGCACCTCCGTGCAGGTGCGCAGCCGCACGGCCAACGAGCTCGCGAAGGTGGAGCTCGCGCCGTGGAACCCGGAGCCCGGGTTCAATTACCTGCGCTCGGATGGCTCGGAGCTGCCCTGGGTGCCCCCCCCCTCCGGTGAGCACCGCGGCACCTGGGAGCTCCTCTTCCAGCGCGCCCGCGGCCGGCACCTGCAGGTCGAGCTCACCCTGCGCGGTCCCGGCAACGCCACCCCGCGCGTCCAGGCCCTGCGCGCGTACTACCCGCGCTTCTCGTACGCCGAGCGCTACCTGCCCGCCATCTACCGGCAGGAGCCGGACGCGGCCAGCTTCCTGGAGCGCTTCCTCGCCAACATGGAAGGCTTCTTCACCACCCTGGAAGACCGCATCGCCGCGGCGCAGGTGCTCTTCGATGCGCGCACCGCCCCGGCCGAGACGCTGGACTGGCTGGCGGGATGGTTCGGCCTGGTGCTGGACCCCGCCTGGGACGAGCCCCGGCGGCGGTTGCTGCTCCGCCACGCGGTGGACTTCTTCCAATGGCGTGGCACGCCGCGCGGCCTGCGCATGGCGCTCCGGCTGGCGCTCGACGACTGCCCGGACGAGTCCATCTTCCAGGAGAAGGAGCCGCTGGGCTCGCCCATCCGCATCGTCGAGCACTTCCGCGCGGTGCAGGTCGCGGCGGTGCCTCAGCCCCAGGCCAGTACGAGCGGCATCCGCGCGGTGGTGGTGCGAACACGCTGGGAGCCCTCCCAGGGCGGCGCGTCCCTCACCGAGCGCTACCGGAAGGCCCTGGCGGAGGCCGGGCTCTCCCCGGAGCCCCAGCGCTTCCCCCTGCAGGCGCCCGAGGACGCGGGCGCCGCGGAGGTGTGGCACACGTTCAGCCGGACGGTGCTGGGCTTCGTCCCCGCCTCCAGCCCCGAGAACGAGAAGCAGTGGCGGCAGTTCCTCGCCCGGCGCTACCGCCGCATGGGCGAGCTGAATGGCGCCTGGGGCACGGGCTACGCGGACCTCTCCCAGGTATCGCTGCCATCCACGCTGCCCGGGGATGGGGCTGCCCTGGTGGACTGGTACCAGTTCTCCAGCGTGGTGCTCCCCCTGCTGCGCGCGGCCCATCGCTTCAGCGTGGTGCTGCCCGTGCCTGGGGGGCAGACCGCGGAGCAGCACCTCACGCGCAGGGAACAGGCGAGGCGCCTGGTGGAGCTGGAGAAGCCGGCGCACACCGTCTTCGACGTGAAGTTCTACTGGACCCTGGTCCGGGTGGGCGACGCACGCCTGGGCGTGGACACGCTCGTCACGCTCGGAAGCCGCGCGCCAGAGCTGATGCTGGCGATGGTGCTCGGGCGCGGGCACCTGTCCGAATCCTATCTGGCCGCGGGCCACCCGCAGGATGTCGCCGACCGGCACATCCTCGGGAGAGACCGGCTCGCGAGCATTCCGACCCACAGGAGTGATCTCCGATGAGCACATTCGGCGCCGTCTCCACGGCCGCTCGGCGCGCCCCGATGGACCCGACCAAGCACGTCAACTACGAGCTCGGCATGGTCCTGGGCGTGGACGACTTCACCCAGGAGTTCGCCTACCTCTCCGAGCGGGATCGCTGGCTGGCGAGGGACCTGCTGGGCTACGGGACCGTCTGGGGCCTGGCGGTGACGACGGGCCTGGGCACGCGCGGCCCGGAGGCCCGGGTCTCCCAGGGTGTGGCGGTGAGCCCGCGCGGCCAGCTCCTGCGGGTGGCGCCCGCCCAGTGCGCGTCCCTCGACGACTGGCTGAGGACACGCACCCAGGAAGTGACGGATCGGCTCTCGGGATCGCCAGAAGGCACGCCGCTCAAGGTGTACGTCGTCCTCGGCTACGACGCCTGCACCACGGACCCCGTGCCCATTCCGGGCGAGCCCTGTCGCTCCGAGAGCGACTCGATGAAGGACTCCCGCATCGCCGACAGCTTCAAGCTGGAGCTGAGCTTCGAGCCGCCCAGGCAGTTCGAGGAAGATGCCCTGCGGGACCTGGTGCGCTGGCTGCGCGCCCACGTCCAGGTATCGCCCACGCCTGGCACCTCGCTCCCGCTGAAGGACTTCCTGAAGGCACTGCGAGACGCGGCAAAGCCCGCCCCTCCGGTGGACGGAGAGCCGGTCCCGCCCCCCCCTCCACCGGGGAGCCCGCCGGCCCCACTGCGGGATCCACCTTCCCCCCTGGTGGTGCTCGCGGACGACCTGTGCACCTATCTGCGCGCGGCGCTCCGCGTCTGGGTGACGGAGCTGTGGCCCGGGCGGCGCACCAACTGGCTGGGCGAGACGAACAGCTGCGTGGAGCGTCTGCCCTCCGCACCGCCCGGCGGCGAGGACTCCGTGCTGCTCGCGGAGCTGGGCCTGCCGGTGGTCCGCGAGCTGGGTGGCGGGCCGTGGAAGATCTCCTCCCATCTCGAGGAGCTCGTCATCGAAGAGGGTCAGCGCCCCTTCCTGGTGCACCTGCGGCTCCTCCAGGAGTGGCTGCTCTGCGGGCTGCGCCCCACCGAACCCACCGCACCCACGTCAGGGGTGTCCGTCGTCGCCGCGGGCCTCGTCCCGCCCACGCCACTCGCCCCGTCGTTCAACGGGCTGACCACCACCGCCACCGATGATGGCTCCGTCACCCTCACCTTCAAAGACTACCGGGACCCCACGGACCACGGGTTCCAGTACGTCGTCAAAGCGCTCCTGGCCTCCTCGAACCTGGTGAACGCGCCCGCCGTCACGTTCGGCGGATTCCAGGCCAAGGGCTTCGTCCTCAACGTCTCCGACGAGGGGAAACCGGTCCCCCGGCAAACCCTGGCCCAGCTCCAGCTCATCGTCGAGGTGAGCCGGTACGAGCACGAGTGACGCGAGCCATCCCAAGGAGAGCCAATCCATGTCCCTGACGCTCGATACGCCTCTCAAGCTCGACGTGCCCTTCCTGGAGGACGGCATCCGCTCGACCCACTTCTTCAACGGGCGGCTGCTCTCCGGCGAGGACCTGAGCCAGGAGCAGCAGGCCCGCGACGGGGGCCTGCAGCAGCTCGGCCGCGCCCTGGGCGAGGGCATCGCCAGCGGCCTGCGGGTGACCGCCCCCATTGGCGGCAGCACGAGAACGGATCCGATCGTCACCGTGGAGCCGGGCGTGTCCATCAACCGCCTGGGCCAGGTGCTCGAGCTGCGCCGTCAGATCCGGGTGAACCTGCGCGAAGGCGCCGTCGAGGGCCCCCTTCCCGCGCCGGTGGGCCCGGGCGGATTCAAGGCGTGCGAGCGGCCCGCGGCGGGCATCCATGTGGCCGGCACGGGGGTGTACCTGCTGGTCATCGCTCCCGCCGAGGGCCGCGAGGGCACCGCGGTCGTCAGCGGCCTGGGCAGCATCGACGCGCCCTGCAATGCCAGGCGGCGCGTGGAGGGCGTGCGCTTCCGGCTCCTCCGGCTGGATATCCGCGACGCCGACCTGGCGGACACCGCGCGCCTGCGCAACCGGGTGGCCCACCACTGCTTCGGCACCACGGACCCGAAGGTGCTCGGGGCGCTCGTCCACCCCTTCGGGGTGCCCCCGGAGAGTTACGGGCTGCTCGATGCGCATCGCCCCCTCCGGCTCACCGCCTGTGACGTCCCCCTGGCGGTTATCCACTGGGAGGACGGGTTCGGATTCCGCTTCGTGGATCTGCACTCGGTGCGCCGCCGCCCCACGCGCATGCTGGACACCGGGCGCTGGTGGGCGCTGGTGGGCGATCGCCGGGACAGCGAAGCCGAGGCCCGGTTCCTCCAGTTCCAGGAGCAGATCGACCAGCTCGTCCAGGACACGCCGGAGACGGTGAGGGCCCTGGACCACTTCGAGTATCTCCCGCCGGCCGGGGTGCTCCCGCTCCGGCACAAGGCCTCGCGCGGCTTCGACTCGGCGCGCTTCTTCCAGGGGCTCACCGTTCGCGGCCCCATGTTCATCGAGGGCGCGCGCTTGGAACCGCTCCTGCGGCAGGCCCGGTCCTCTCCCTCCATCGTGCTCGAGCGGCCCGAGCACGAGCTCATCTGGCTCTACCTCGTCCGGGAGAACGTGCCGCCCTCGCCCGCTCCCGGACAAGAACCTCAGCCCTACCTGGTCTTCGCCAGCGGGCACCTCGCGTACCAGGGTGATGCCCGGTTCGACGTCGCACGGTGGGACTTTGCCCACCACGCACTGGACGTGCCCGCCCCAGGAGCGCGCACGGGGGGCTGATGGCCCTTCTTCCCGAAACGGACCTCGCCAGCAGCCTACAGGAGAGACAGACCCATGCCGTCACCCATTCAGAAGGTGAACCCAGGCGACCTCATCACGTCCGAGTTCATGAATCACCTGCTCGACCGGATCGACAACCTGGAGGAGCGCGTCGCGCGAATCGAGTCCGAGGGCGCAGCCTCCGGTGCAGTCGTCATCCTGGACATCCTCCCCGAGGGAATCGTGAGGGTGGGAGACGAGATGCGGCTCATCGGTCGCAACTTCGGCCTGCGCGAGCTGATCGTCGTCACACTGGCGGGCAAGCGCATCGAGCAGTTCAAGTCCGGCAGCGATTCCACACTCGTCTTCGACGTGCCGCCCATCGTGGGCATCAATGAGCAGGGGCAGCCTGTGTTGTTGACGCTGAACAACCCGCAGGGCTTCGCCTCTCAGACGGTCATGCTGGCGAACAGGCCCCAAACTCTGCCCAAGGGAGAGATCCACCTCTCGCTGTCCAAGCCGCCAGCGGGGAAACTCATACCGGACGGCTCGACCTATTCCTTCGTCTTCGCCCTCACGGCCTTCAGCAACATGGACGAGACCTTCATCCTCGAGCCAAGCCTGGACGTGGGCTGGCCAGTGGCGGTGGTCGGCCCTACCGGGGCGCTAGGACCAAAGGCCGAGTTCTTCATTCACCAGGGAGGCTTCCCCGAGGGAACGAAGCTGAGCGTCACCGTCCAGGTCACCATTCCCAGCACTGCGTCGATAGGCACGCTGGCACACCTACAGCTGACCTCCAAGTCCAAGATCAATCAGGAATTTATCAATAGTTCGGCGAGCCTGCCCCTCATCGTAGGTGAGGCTTCGTCGCCCGCGCCTGCGTTCTCGGTGAGCCTCATCAGTGTCAGAGAAGGCTCGGTGCAGGGGGAGTTCGTCGTGGTGCCCGCCGACACACCCGACTTCCTCCTATTCAGAGCCGATGTGCCCAAGGGCTCCTATTCCATCAAGCTCGCAATCTCCAAAAACCCTCACGACCTCTGGAAAATCGAGAGCCGGATGACGCCCCCAGATTCGTTCACCGCGGACCAACCGGGGTTCGTCGACCTCAATACGAGGCTCACGGGCAAGACCGGCGCCGAGGCCACAGACCTGGTGGTGACGGTCATATCCACAACCAACCCCGCTGTGTTTGGCGAAATGATCCAACGGATCAAGCTGGCCTGAGAATCACCCATTCCCCTCACAAAGGAGCTGCACGCCATGAACACCCTGAGGATGAGAAGCTGGATAGGCAACCCCCTCCAGGTGCTCCTGCTGATAGGCTTGGTGGCGGCACCAGCCGAGGTGCTCGCGCAGAAGCTCTGTTTCCGAGACATCACCGGGCTGCCCGGTACTCCTGCCACGCCCAGCATCGACGGTGAGGTGAACGGGGACCCTGGGTGGAACAATGCGTTTCGCTATGTCTTCGAGAACGGAACGAACGGCCCCCACGCCGCCGTCCAGGGGTTGCGCAGCGCCACCGATCTCTACCTCTCCTTCGAAGTGCAAAATGATCCGACCGTGGACAACGCTGACGTCATCGTCCTGACGTTCAACTCCGGAGCGATGGATGAGTTCCATCGCATCCACATCTTTCCGTTCCCTCCAGGCCTGATGCATGGCCCAGGACAGCCGGTCCGGGAGCTCGCCTACAACATGGGGATGTCTGACGACGGAGCCACGGTCACCTGGGGCGAGAAGACCCATCCCGGCTGGATCGAAGCGCGCCGCGCCTCATCCGATGCGGGAGCAGGATCCCTCAAAAGCTGGAACGTCGAGATGCGAATCCCAATCAACAGGTTTGATGGAAACAGCATCGGCCTGCCCCAAGGCGTAGACTTCAGCTTCTTCTTCGCCATCCTCCGCGTCGACACGACGCGCACGCCGACGAAGCTCAAGGACACGGTGTCCCCATTCCGGTGGCCGCCCACTGCCCCAATACCGGCATTCTGGGACCTCGATCTGTCGACCCCGTCAGCGAATACGTGGGGCCTGGCCAACCTCGGCGGCGGCGGCTGCGGGGGCGTGTTCTTCGGGTGGAATGACATCGAGACCGACAGAAATCCGACCAGCAAGATCAGCTTGGACAAGCCGAACAAGTTCTCGGTCACCCCGCACAACAACTCGGCGGACCCAGCCCAGCAGGTCAGCGCCACCTTCAAGATCGCTAACTTTGGCATCTCGGCTGCGGGGTTCGCACCCTGGGCTTTGATTGGGGCCACTCCCGCGCGGGACATCCCCGCCAACACAGCGAATACCAAACTCGAAACCGGACCATGGGTGCTCAGCGACAAACAGAAAGAGGAGTACGACAAAAGCGACGCAACCAGACACCAGTGCATCTATGTGGAACTGGATGCCAAGCCGGGGGCGGGGAAGGTTGTGAACTTCGTCAACCGGAGCGCCTCTCGGAACATGGATTTCGGCCTGGGCTCTGTCTACAAGCGCACAGCCACCATCGACACCCGGGGCTTCAGTCAGCTCGTTGACGCGAAACCCCTCCCAGGATGCAAGCCCGTCTACCGGATGGAGCTGGTTACCTCACCCTCTGTACGCGAGCAGCTTGTCCGTACCCCGGAGGGTCTCCAGCACCGCGAGGAGATGAACCTGCTGTATCACGGATACATCCAGACGGACCGTATCATCCGCATCAACCAAACAGACTACCAAGAGAGCCTCCCAGTGGCATCGTACGGCTACGCCGTCGTGCACACGCGGCCCGCGACCCCGGAGGAGGAAAGATCGGACACGGCCCGCGATACGCCAGTGGTTACCCAGAAGGCTCTCACGGCTCCCGCGCCAAAGCTCTTCCAGCCCGAAGAGCTCATCCCTGGCCACCACTGGAAGCTCGATACCACCCTCCAGGATTCCTCCCGCCCTCCCACGCCACCGAACTGTCCCGGATTGAAGGTGACCATCCCTCCCGCCGGCCGCCCCGGGGAGGGCCCGAAGAGCCAGGTGATCACGATGGAGATCCCCCAGGATGAGGCCGTGCTGCTCGGCACCCGGGCCGAGTATCAGGACAAGCCGACACACCCCCCGCTCAGCGGCTGCGGGTGCAAGCGTGCAGGACAGACAGCCGGATCCACGGCCATGCTCGGGCTGCTCGCGCTCGGCTTCCTGTCCAGCCGGAGGAGGCGCGGCAAGAATGAATGAGAGGGGGGAGGTAGGCAGGGACGTCATTGGCCGTCTGACGCTGCGAAGCAGCTCCGACGAACCGCTCTCCGCTCGCTTGAAGCTGGGGCGCCTGCTGAACACTGTCCACCTCTCCCCGGCGGGACTCCCGCCCTCGGCCATTGTCTGCATCCGCCACCTGCGCGATCCAAAGCCCGGTGCGCTGTCGCTGCGGCGGCACGCCCTGGGCCCTCCGTCCGACTGGGAAAGGGCCCTCCAGCAGGCGCTGCGCGAGCGCCTCTCCCAGGCCGTGCGTTCAGCCCTCGGCGCCGTACCCGCCAACGCAGAGGCCGTGCTCTTCGCCGACCCCGCGGAGCTCCTGGCCTGTCTGGCGAGCGAAGTCAGCCAAGGCACCGCCGCTACGCACTGGTGGTGGCGAGGCCTGTTCCCCGGCGCGGACCTGGCACGAACCGTGGTGGCCGAGTGGATGCGTCAGCCTGAGTACGTGCCAGCCGCGCTGGAGCTCGGCACCCGGCGGGGCGAGTCCCAGCCAGTGCTTGAGCTGTTCACCGAGGACGAGGCCTGTACCCTTCTCACCCGGGTGGTCCAGGTCCATGGGCTGCCAGGGCCGCTCGTCGCGCAGGCTGTCTTCAAGGCTCCTGTAGCCGGCGGGGAAATGACGTCATCCTCCGGCCCCAGCCCTGCGCAGGAGCGCACAGTCGCGGGGACTGACGCGGCCTTCGCGCCATGGGAACCCTGGGCGCCAGAGGTGCGCATGCTGGGGCTTGGGCGGCAAAGGCAGACACTGCTCGGAGTGGCGCTGATGCTTCGACGCGCGCCCACGGAGGTGCGGCGCCCGTCCTTCGTCGCCAAGGTGATGGACTGGCGTGATGCCTCTCCTCGGACCGGGGTCCATACCCTGCCACGGCCGCCTACGCGCTCCGTACCGACCACCTCCGAGCACCCGGCTGCGCAGGCGCCCATCTCAGACAGGCGTCCGACAGCCCGGCACGACAGGGACGCCCACGCGGAGACGGGCCTCCTCGACATCAGCTCTGGCCAAACACAGGAACGGCCTGCCGTCCCACCAGCGCCCCACGCCTCCCGTCCGCCAGCACCCGGGCCCGCCACGGTCCCTGGCCTCGCCCCCGCGACGTCACTCCCACCGGAGTCGCGGGCCTCCACGACCTCCAGGCGCTCCGCGCCAGAGCCCGCCCAGCTCCCCTCCTCCACCTTCCCGCATCCTCCGGGCCGTGGATGGGGGCTGCCCATCTCCACGAAGCTGGGCGGCGTCTTCTATCTGGTCAATCTGAGCCTCTTCCTGGAGCTCTATGGGGACTTCACGCAACCGGCGCGCCCTGGCCTTCCCTTCTCCGTCTGGGACTTCGTCGCGCTGCTCGGCCGCCGGCTGCTCACGGACCCCATGCCCACGGACCCCATGTGGCGGGTGCTGGCCCGGCTCTCCTCCCGCGAGCCGGGCGAGGCTTTCGGCAACGCATTCGAGCCACCGGACACATGGCGCATCCCAGCAGGCTGGCTGAGCGCCTTCCGCCCACAGGAAGCCACTGAGTGGACGTGGGACCTCGAAGGTGGGCGGCTGCGTGTGCGCCATCCCGAGGGCTTCCTCGTGCTGGACGTGCCATGCGAAGGCGAGGATGCCGAAGCCCAGGTGCAACGTGAGACGGCCCCCTATTCCCAGGTGGCCGCGTTCACGCTGGCTCGCACCGGCTTCCCCCTCCCGGTCGCACCGGAGGCCAAGCACCTGGAGCAGTGGCTGGGTTGGCTCGAGCCCTACGTCCGCGCCCGGCTGGCGCGTGCGCTGGGCCTGGATGACGCGGAGGAACTGGAGCGCACGCTGCTCCTCCACGAAGCCCGGCTCCACGTGACGGAGAGCCACGTGGACGTGGTGTTCGCGCTCTCACAGCTCCCGCTGGCCGTGCGCATCGCCGGGCTGGATCGGAACATCGGGTGGATTCCGGCCGCCGGGCGCCACCTCTTCTTCCACTTCGAGTGAGCGGAGGCGCCATGACCGACCCATCGATCCCCGCTCCACCTTCCGACGCCCTGGAGCACTTCAAGCTGTACTTCTTCGCCGCCGCCACGCGGGTGCTGGCCCGGGCCGCGCGTGTGCTGGACGGCGAGGATGCGCTGCTCGCGCGCTTCCCCTTCCTGACCCACTACCGCGCCGAGCTCACGGCGCTGGGCATCAGCACGCTGGAGCTGGAGGAAGGTCGCGATCCCTGGCCCGAGGCCATCGCCGCGTGGGAATCGGACCTCTCCGGTCACCTGCCCCTGCGAGCGCTGCGCGAGGCGGCGGAGCTGGACCACGAGGCGCTGACGCTGCTGCTGACGGTGGGCATGGTGGAGGAGGACGCGCGCTTCGGGGCCTTCTTCTCCGCTCTGCAGGGCACTCCGGGCCTGCACCGCCCTACCCTGGGTCTGCTCAACGCGGGGTGGCGCGGCGAGGAGGACCATGGCCAGG
Source organism: Corallococcus exiguus (assembly GCF_009909105.1). NCBI lineage: Bacteria > Pseudomonadati > Myxococcota > Myxococcia > Myxococcales > Myxococcaceae > Corallococcus > Corallococcus exiguus. The sequence goes on along the minus strand of NZ_JAAAPK010000013.1, from coordinate 197,987 downwards.
TGCGCGCCCGGCTGAGCCGCCTGGGCGGGCTGGGCCTGGTGGAGGTGGCCAATCGGGAGGCGCCTCGCTCAGAGTGGGCGCTCCATGTGCCCGGCCCCATCTGGGACGCGCTGCGCGGCGAGGTGCCGGAGACGCTCACCCCCTGGATGCGACACCACGGCCTCCCGGTGCTCGAGCGCGATGAGCCGCTCCTCATCCCGGACGCGCTCCGGGATGCGCTCGGGCGCCTGCCGGCGCTGCTGGCTTCAGGCGAGGTCCGGGCGCTGCTGGTGCGCGGCCCGCGACACAACGGCCGGCGCACCCTGCTGCGCTCGGTGGCGCGCGCGCTGGGCCGTGGCGTGCTGGAGGTGGAGGGCCCGCGGAAGGCGGACGACGAGCGCTGGCGCATGGTGGGCGCGCTGGCCACGCTGCTGCACGCCCTGCCGGTGGCGCTGCTGGAGCCAGCCCCGGGAGAAACGGCCGAGGTCCCCCTGTTGGCGGGCCTGAGCGGGCCGCTGGCCGTGGTGCTGGGCCAACTGGGGGGCGTCTCCGGCCAGGGCGTGGACCGCGCGCTCACGCTGTCGGTGGACATGCCCGCCCCCGAGGAGCGCGCACTGCACTGGGAGCGAGGCCTCACCGGACGGCCGTGCTCCAGCCTGGGGGAGCTCAGCACCCGCTTTCGCCTCACGCGCGGCAACATCCGGCGCGCGGCACGGCTGGCACAGGCCCACGCGGCGCTCTCCGGGCGCGAGTCGGTAGGCCCCGAGGACGTGCGTGAGGCGGGCCGCGCCCTGAACCGGGAGGCGCTGGACACGCTCGCCGTGCGCCTGACCGCGATGGGGGACTGGGGTCAGCTCGCCGTGGGCGGCGAGACGCTGCGCGAGCTGCGCCTCCTGGAGACGCGCTGCCGCAACCGCGAGCGGCTGGCGGGGGCCGTGAGCGACACGCTCGCGCGCCAGCTCACCCCGGGCGTGCGCGCCCTCTTCCAGGGGCCGAGCGGCACGGGCAAGACGCTGGCCGCGCGTCTCATCGCCTCGGCGCTCCAGCTCGACGTGTACCGGGTGGAGCTGTCCTCGGTGGTGAACAAGTACATCGGCGAGACGGAGAAGAACCTGGCCCGCATCTTCGCGCTCGCCGAGGAGCTGGACGTGGTGCTGCTCTTCGACGAGGGCGATGCGCTCTTCGCCCGGCGCACGGGGGTAGGCTCCTCCACGGACCGCTACGCCAACCTGGAGACGAACTACCTGCTCCAGCGCATCGAGTCCTTCGAGGGCATCCTCCTCGTCACCACCAACGCGGCGGACGCCATCGACCCGGCCTTCCAGCGGCGCATGGACGTGGTGGTGGACTTCCGCGCGCCGGCCCCCTCCGAGCGCTGGGCCATCTGGCAGCTGCACCTGCCAGCCGCGCACGCGGTGGACGCGGGCCTGCTGCACGAGGTGGCCGCGCACTGCGACCTGAGCGGCGGACAGATCCGCAACGCGGTGCTGCACGCATCGCTGCTCGCGCTGGAGGACGGCGGCACGTTCAGCTCGGCGCACCTGGAAGCCGGGGTCGCGCGCGAGTACCGCAAGGCCGGTGACGTGTGCCCGCTGCGCCGCCCTGGCGCGACCTCCCTCCGAGGCTGAATCCCAATGCCTTCCACCCGAGCTCCCGCCCGAGGTCCCGCGGCCGCCCCCGAGCGCGCAGCGGCCCCCCTGCGCCCGAGCAGGGGTACCACCTCCGTGGATGCCCCCGGCGGCGCGGCCATCAGGGTGAGCAGCGAGGCCAGGACGGAGCCTCGTCTCCGCAAGGTCATCGAGTCCCTCCAGAAGCGGGCGGCACGCGCCAGCACACTCACGGGACCAGGCAGCGTGCCTGGAGCGCCAACGGGAGGAGCGCCCCTTGCGCCCAGCGTCCGAGACACGCTCGAGAGCACCCTTCAGACGGACCTGCAATCCGTCCGGGTGCACACGGGAGCCCGCGCACAGGACGCGGCGGCGAGCCTGTCCGCACGGGCCTTCACCTTCGGGAATCATGTCTTCCTGGGCCCTGGTGAGCGGGCCACGGATGCCGGCCTGCTGGCGCACGAGGCCGCCCACGTCGTGCAACAGCAGGGCGCCCCCGTGGTGCAGCGCTCGGCGCCAGGGCAAGGAGGGGCCCACGAGCAGGAAGCGCAACGGGCCTCCGAGGCCGTGGGGCGTGGCGAGCCGTTCAACGTGCGGGAGCGGACCAGCGGCTTCCGGGCGCAGCGATTGGGTATCGGCAATCCGCTCAACTACTTCGCTGAGAAGGCGAACAACATTCCCGGCTTCCGGATGTTCACCGTCGCCCTGGGAATGAACCCCATCAACATGACGCCGGTGGACCGGAGCGCCGCCAACGTCATGAGAGCGGCGGTGGAGCTCATCCCCGGCGGCGCGCTCATCACCGAGGCCCTCAACAACCATGGGGTCTTCGACCGCGCTGGCAGCTGGGTCGAGCAACAGATCCGGTCGCTGGGGCTGAATGGGAACGAGATCCATGCGGCGCTGACCCGGTTCGTCGAATCACTGAAACTGGCCGACCTCCTCGACCCGGGCGGGGTGTGGGAGCGTGCCCAGCGCATCTTCACCGAACCCATTCAGCGCCTCACCGGGTTCCTCGGCGGGCTCGTGAGCGGCATTGGCCAGCTCATCAAGGATGCCATCTTGCGGCCGCTGGCACGGCTGGCGGAGGGCACCCGCGGCTACGACCTGCTCAAGGCGGTGCTGCGCCAGGATCCGATCACAGGAGAGCCTGTCCAGGCCGATGCCGAGGCCCTGATCGGCGGCTTCATGAAGCTGATTGGTCAGGAGGAGACCTGGGAGAACCTCAAGCGTGGCAACGCGGTGGGCCGCGCGTGGGCGTGGTTCCAGGGGGCGCTCGGCGAGCTGCTGGGCTTCGTCCGGCAGGTTCCCGGGCAGTTCCTCTCTGCGCTGCGCTCGCTGGAGATTGCCGACATCGTGCTCCTGCCGCGCGCCTTCGCGAAGGTGGCGAGCGCCTTCGGTGGGTTCATCGGGAGGTTCCTGAGCTGGGCGGGGAACGCTGTCTGGAACCTGCTGGAGATCATCTTCTCCGTCGTGGCGCCGAAGGTGATGCCGTACCTGCGCCGCGCGGCGGCGACGTTCCGGACGATCCTGCGCGACCCGATTGGCTTCATCGGCAACCTGGTGAAGGCGGGGCTCCAGGGCTTGCGGCAGTTCGCGGGGCGGTTCCTCACGCACCTGCGTGCGTCACTGATTGGCTGGCTCACCGGGGCGATGAGCGGGGCGGGCATCTACATCCCGCAGGGATTCACGCTGGTGGAGGTGCTCAAGTTCGTCCTGAGCGTGCTGAGGCTGACATGGCAGAGCCTCCGCCAGAAGCTGATGCGCGCCGTGGGCGAGCCAGCGGTGCGGGCGATGGAGACGACGTTCGACCTCGTCCGGACGCTCGTCACCCAGGGGCCGGCGGCCGCGTGGGAGCAGATCCAGCAGAGCGTGTCGAACCTGCGCGACATGGTCATGGAGCAGGTCATGACCTTCGTGCGGGACCGGGTGGTGCAGGCGGCCATCACGCGCCTGGTGACGAGCCTCAACCCGGCGGGCGCGTTCATCCAGGCAATCATCGCCACCTACAACACGGTGATGTTCTTCGTGGAGCGGATGAGCCAGATTGCCCAGGTCGCCGCGTCCGTCATCGACTCGCTCGCCGCGATTGCCAGTGGCGCGATTGGTGCCGCGGCGAACCGTGTCGAGCAGACGATGGCCGGGCTGCTCACCCTGGTCATCAGCTTCCTGGCGCGCATCGCGGGACTCGGGCGGGTGAGCGACGCGGTGACGAACGTGATCAACGCCGTGCGCCAGCCCATCGACCGCGGGTTGGACCGGGTGGTGGATTGGATTGTCGCACAGGCGAAGAAGCTGGGACGGTTCGTCGCTCAGGCGGGGCTGCCGCAAGACCCGGCCCAGAGGTTGCAACTAGGAATGCAGACCGCAGTGGCTGCAGTAAGGAGGCTCGCTTCGGGACACGTGAGCCGTGCAATGATTGACCCTGCGCTCGCCGTAATCAGGCTCAGATACGGCTTCAAGTCGTTGACGCCGTTGCTAGAGGGCGGTGTCTGGCAGCTCGAGGGGGAAATCAATCCCAAGACGAAGCTCACCACCGAAGTCAAAGAAAACCTGCTTAAAGAGGCAAGGAATCAATTCCTCGCCACCTTCAAGTCCGGAGAGCTGAATAAGTTCCTACAAACGGAGGGAAAGCTCGGTAGAACAAGTGCAGTGACGCTCATGTCCTCCTGGGAGGGCACGGTGCTCTTCGTGTCCAGATCTCGCGCAGGAGACGCCGCGCCCATCATGAGCTTCAACATCAGGCTCATCCCCAAAGACGCGCGACAGACTGTCAGAGAAAATAGGACCAGCCTTACCAACGAGGAGCAAATAAGGTCATACCGGCCAATCGTGGCAAGCATCCTCGGTGCCGACATCGCAACTCGGTACGACACAATAATCCGTGCCGACGACTATCGCGACCGGATGCGAGTCGCCATTGCCGGAAAATTCATGAACAATCTGCCAGGCCTGCACGGCGTTTTCGAGAGCGGGACGATTCCATCGAAGCACAACCAGATCAGAGGACACATCTTCGAACTCTGGTGCGAACAGAATCTCGGCATGTCGCGCCCTGGCCCCATCTTCGTTATAACAGACGCCGAAATGATCAAGAAAATCAAGCGCAACCAGATTCGGGCCGACGGAGCCATCGGCAATGCGTTGGTCGACAGCAAGGCAAGGACGTCGAGAAAGGCACCAAGCAATGAAGACATGAGGCAAATGGACTGCTACGAATACATCATAAATCAGCCCAAAAACAAGGTCATCGACTCTCAAGCCAATACGATATACCCAGGTCCGTATCGCAAGGTAATCTACATCTTCAGCACTCCAGATCTCATTCCCTACTGGCTACCCGTGCTTGAGAAACGCATCACCCAGGGCCGCGTGACGGCTCGAGCCTGACAAGCGATGAACTACTATCTTCAAATCAAACTACAAGACAACGTCCTACACGAACTAGGCACGAATGAGAGCAGGCTTCGCGCATTGACGCCCCGGCTTGATGAATTCGACCTATTGCGAGACCTGAAATATTTCAAGCCCAAGAAGAAAGACCGATTTGTGCCATTCTCACAATGGTCAGAAATCAAACAGGCACCCAGGGACTATGTCCACATTGCCAATTCTGAAACGCCAGAACGGGCGACCAAGTCATTGGAGCTAAACATCCTGTTCGATAAGATTTCTCTCGAAGTCGCGACCACAGACCAAGGCCGAGAATCCTACCAGCAACTAAAGGATAATCTTGAGCGTTTCTGCTCACTGACCGTGGAGTGCGCGATCGCCCTGGGCGCGTGGAGTGGCATTCGTGTCTTGGGGGTCAAATACAAGTATCCCCAACCGCCACGGAGCATGGTATCGATTCCGGACGATGCAGTGCTTGACGTCATCAACACCAGACCGGCGAGGCCGATGGCCGAACTGGCTCGCTTGCTGGACGCGCTTCGTGCGGAACCCCCTCGCAATGCTTCCGTAAAAAGCTTGGGTGCTCACATGATTGTCGACTGGTTGAATAGACCCTCGGCTGAACCTAACAGGGTGGCCGAGGCCATGTCGTCACGACTGTCCTGGTACTACGAGCATGTCCCTTTTCAGAGAATGGAAGACTACAATGAGCTAGGGGATGAGATGGTTCTCCTGTTCAAGCCAGCCAAGGACCCATTTTATACGTTTTATTTTCCTTTCAGTGGTTCGGCCTACAAGGCCCTCGTGGACCTTCCCGAGGATCTTCAGCAGGATGAGTCGATCGCTTCAATGCTTCGCGACATGAAGAAGGGCAAGACGAAGGGTGGGCGCAGGTTGTCCTCTGTCACCCTTATCGTCCCATCCAGAGAACAGGCAATGAAGCTCCGCGAGCGAGCGCAGGCGCTCGGGTTCGCAGGGACGGCGTATCCTGACAAGGGTAGCCTCTGGAGCCCGCATTCAGACGGGGAATGAAGAAATCAAGGACCGGAGCCGCATCACCAGCACCTGGAACTTCGTGACCTCCTGCTGCGGCCCCGCGATGAACGCCAGGTCCGCGCAGTTGCCATCGGCAGCCTGTCCCACCGGCTGCCCCGCCTGCGTGAACTGATACCGCTCCCCCCACGCTGGCGCGCACCACGATGCTCACGGGGCGGGCCCTTAAGGACGACGGTCTGCTCCACCTGCATCGGCGTGAAGTCCGAGTCGCCGAGCCGTATCCGCAAGCGCATCGCCACGCGCGGCAAGCAGGCTACGCCGCGACGGCAGGCGTGACCGTCCGGCCCCCCCTGGTGATGAGCCAGCCACCGAGGAACAGCTCGAACAGGCCCCCGGGCCCGGAGAAGAAGATGCCCCACGGCAGCCCGAAGAGCTCGAGCACGGCCCCCAGCGCCAGGAATCCGTAGCCCACCGCGCCCACCAGCGGGAGCAACGCGGGAAGAAGCCGCGAGCGGTACAGCGACATGCAGAACGCCACGCTGCCGGCCCCCAGGATGATCATCGCGATCTGGTACGCCCAGAAGTTCCCCTTCGACAGAAGGTTGAGCAGGGGCATCCACTCCGGCGTCGTCTGCCCTTGCGCGGAGTCTCCGAGCTGGAGGATGCACAGCAGGAACACCACTCCGACGATGAGGGTCAGCGCCTCCATCACCCGCGTGCAGACATACGCGACGGCGATGCCCGGGCTCCGCTCGCGGAGGATGGGAAAAAACAGCACGCCAATTCCGACGACGAGGAGGGAGTTCAACAGGAGCAGCAGCGCTCCCCCGACGAACAGCGTCCTCTGTTCGGCCAGTTGCTCCGGATCCTTCAGGGCGGAGGTGACGAGCGCGGTGCCGATTCCGTAGGCGAAGAACGGAAGGAGAAAGAGGACTCCCAGGGAACGGGAGTGATGGCGGGAGATGTTCATCGCGAGGGCTCCAGAACGTTCAGCGACGTTGTGGCCTCCAGACTGGCGGGGGGCGCCCTCGACCGCATTGATGAGGATCAATAAATGGGCAAGGTTCCGCTTCAGGCGCAGGAGGTGCCTTGTGAGGAGGTACGCGGTCCGCTCCGCGTACCCCGAGCGTGCAGCAGAGAGCTGGCGCCTCACTTCACCGCGATGGCGGCAAGGCGCCCATTGCTCCCGGCGATGAACAGAATCCCATCCCTGTCCACGGCCAAGCGCCGCCAGTGGGGTCTTTCCACACGCGCATCCCCACGCGGAGGTCCAGCGCGTACGTGTTCGAGAAGGTGCTGACGAGGATCAGACTGTACATCAGAACGGTCTCCCCTTCCGGCGTACCCTCTGGCGGCACCCAGGTCCAGAGCAGCGAGCCATCCGCCTCGGCATGCGCCTCCACCTGGGGGCCGTTGAGCACATACAGCACGCCGTCCGAGACCGTGACGTTGCCCGTGAAGGCAGCCTTCCGCGTCCACCCCATCCACCGGTTCAGCATGCCACCGATGTACGCGAAGACCTGATTGTCGGCGCCTGCGGGGTCCACGTGTCATCGAAGGTGGCTCCGACGAACCACAGCTGCTCTCCGCTGGTCGCATTGAAGCCATACATGGCCTAGCCTGCCATGAACACGATCTCTCGGCTGGTCACGGGGGCGTTATAGCGACCCCACTGGTTGCCATACCCGCGCTGGAACCGGATGTCGCCGTTGGCGGCATTGACGGCGTAATTGAACACGTTCAGCTGCTTGCCACCATGGTAGTGGGTGACGAAGATCAAGCCGCCGCCTTCGGCGACGGGGCCTGGTCTCGAGGCCCGCAGCCACCCACGCGCCAGGCCTTGGAGCGAAGGTTCGAGGAAGCGCAATCCCTGACGCCGAACACACCGTACTGGCAGCCAGCGCCGTTCCAATGTGCTCCCCTCAAAGGTTCTCACGATGACGTGACATCCTTCTTCTCTTCCACCCTGTCGGACACCGTGTCCGCATCCTTGTTGGTGTCCACCGAGGCGGATCATGCCCATCATGTGACGATGGATACGGAAGTCGTGGTGGCGCTGATTGCAGCGGCGGCCGGCCTGTTCACGTCTGGATGGACCCTGCATCGCCAGGACGCGTCCAACCGGAAACTTGCCCTGCTGCAGAACAAGTTCACCCAGGAAGCAGCGACGCAACAGCGACAGTTCGCCGCGAAAGAGCACCTGGAGAAATACAGGGAACCGCTTCTAGCGACCGCCGGAGACCTATTCCACAGAATCCGGAACATCCGGGAGCATGGCTTCCTGGTGTACCTCCGCTCAAACAACGAGCAACGGAGCCGCATCGCCCTGCTTGGCACGCTCTATCGGTTCGGCAAGTACTGGGCCGTCGTAGACGAGCTATACCGCACGGTCAACATCCTCCGCTTCCAGACCGAGGAAGAGACCAGGAGCGTGGATCTGCTCCTTTCTGAGATTGGCTCCACATTCGCGAGCGACCAGATCGATAGAGACAGATTGATGGTGTGGCGCGAGGAGCAACGCGCGATCGCCGAAATGATGCGGCCAGATGAACGGGCGGATGCTCTCGCGGTCATCGGGTTTTCTTCTTTCGTCGACAAATACCCGACCCGTCTCGAGTCCTGGTTGTCGGCTCTCGAACGAGACCTTCGGACAGAGGGGATCGAGGGGAGTAAGCGGCTGGAGAAGTTACAGAACCTTCTGGGTCAGCTCGTGGAACAACTCGAAGCCGGAAGGGCCTACGCAGCCTGATTCTCCCGTCGTGGTTCGGAACAGGCTTCCAAGAAGGAGGCGAAGGCGGAACCGAAGGCGCTTGCAGACAAGAACGCGCTGACCTGCAAGGAGGCGCTCACGGGGTTCATGGCGAGTCCCCCGAATCGAAGCGATCCTCTGCCTCTTCATCCGTGTCGCCCCACGCCACCGGAACCGGAGGGGACACGGCCAATGTCTCTCGCACCCACGCGAGCTGTGCGGACTTCTCCCTGGCCAGGAGCGGCCCGGGCGAGGCGGCGGTGAGCGCCGGCTGCTGGCTGAGCGGCTGCAGCTCACGCTCGTAGTCACACGGACCAATCCGCATCAGGGTGCAGAGGACGCAGGCGCCCTTGGGGCGCCGCAGGTGCCCGGTCTGTGGATTCATGGCGAGCCGTCCCGCCCTCGCCTCCTCCAGGAGTTGCTCGATGACCCGCGCTCGGGACTTCTCGAAGTCGGCGGAGTCCCCGGTGATGTGAGGCGCGAAGATGACTCGCGCCCCCAGCTCGCTGCCATCCGGCGCGGCGCCGAACCTCAGGCGGATCTCCCGGGACATCAGCGACTCCAGCGGCTCCCCCGGCTGGGGATTTCCCTTCACGAAGAGAGACTTCAACTCGGAGATGAGCGCGTTCGCGGTGCTCTGGCTGAAGCACAGCAGCACGGAGGGTAGGCTCTGGAAGAGCTGTCGGAGGAAATACCTCCGCTCACGGAAGCACTCACTGACGATGCCATCCCGCTGGGCGACCGTCATCGGGGGCAGCGTCGGATCCTCCGGGGAGGCTCTCGTGGTCCACTTCGCCGAGGGACACGCCACCATGTTCCCGTAGGAGAGATCCTCCCCTACCCGGAGCTTGTGGCCCCTCCAGCCCATCTCCTCCGCCACGGCGTCCAGCAGCCCCTGATACGTCTCATACATCTTCTGGGGCTGGAGCTCGAGGGGCACCCGGCGAGCACCGCTCTCGTCTTCAGGCACTTGAAGCTCGAAGTCGGAGTACGGGGTGTCCTGCGCACCGCCGCCGAAGCGCTCGTAGTCGGCGCGCGGCACCTCCAGCTTGTCCACCGCGCGGTACCGGAAGTAGTGCGCGTATTGCTGGTAGTCGTCGAACAGCGGGTAGAGCGACTGGCGCTTCGCGCTCCACCACGCCGGGAGATTGGGGTTGATCCCCACCGCCATGATGGGGGCCTTGCGGCAGCCACTCAGCGCCTCGGGGACCAGGGGGGCGCGCCCTACGTACTTCGCCGGGTGGACGATGCCTGGATCGGGCGGCGGGCTGTCCTCCACGTAGTCGTAGCTGTGGTAGCTCCCCCACCGACGGAAATAGGCGCAGGGATGGGGCGGCCGGAGGGGTTCCTGCGCCGAGCGCATGGCGTTGCAGGGCATGAGCTCGTAGATGAGCTCGACCTCGATCGGAAGATTGCTCGTGGACATATGTCCCCCCGACTCGAATGTATGCCTCGCCCGAGTACAGTGAGGGCTCCCTGACGGTCAGGAGACCCCCTGGTGAAAACGCTCCCCCTGCTTCCCCTGCTCTTCGCCTGTGTCGCGGCGCCCGGCGGCCTCGCGCTCGCGGCGGCGCCCCCGCCCACGGTCCTCGCGGGCCTGGACGCGCTGTACCCCGAACTCGATGCGCTCTACCGCGACCTGCACCAGACGCCCGAGCTGTCACTCCAGGAGGAGAAGACGGCGGCGAAGCTGGCCGAGCGCCTGCGCAAGCTCGGCTTCGAGGTGACGCCGAAGGTGGGCGGGCACGGCGTGGTGGCCCTGTTGCGCAACGGCAAGGGCCCCACGGTGATGCTGCGCACGGACCTGGACGGGCTTCCGGTGGAGGAGAAGACGGGGCTGCCCTACGCCAGCAAGACGAAGGCGAAGGATGCAGGCGGGACGGAAGTCTCGGTGATGCACGCGTGCGGGCACGACGTGCACATGACGTCATGGATTGGCACGGCCACGCTGCTGGCGCGAACGAAGGACCGGTGGCGTGGCACGTTGATGCTGGTGGGGCAGCCGGCCGAGGAGATTGGAGCCGGGGCCCGGCAGATGCTGGCGGACGGCCTGTTCACGCGCTTCCCCAAGCCGGACGTCGCCGTGGCCATGCACACAGTGGCCAACGCCGCGGCGGGGATGGTGCAGTTCACCCCCGGCTATGCGCTGGCGAGCGTGGACTCGGTGGACGTCACCCTCTACGGCAAGGGCGGGCACGGTGCGTACCCGCACACCACCGTGGACCCGGTGGTGATGGCGGCGCGCACCGTCCTCTCGCTGCAGACGCTCGTCAGCCGGGAGAAGAGCCCGCTGGAGCCGGCCGTGCTCACGGTGGGCTCCATCCACGGTGGCACCAAGAGCAACATCATCCCGGACGAGGTGCGCCTGCAGATCACGCTGCGCACGTACAAGCCGGAGGTGCGCAAGGCGCTGCTGGCTGGCATCGAGCGCATCGCCAAGGCGGAGGCGATGGCATCTGGAGCGCCCCGTCCCCCCACCGTCAACGTCACCGAAGGCACGCCCGCCACCTACAATGACCCGGAACTCACGAAGCGGCTGGTGGCCGCGGTGGGCAAGGTGCTGGGCGAGAAGAACCTCAGCGAGACGCCATCCGTCATGGGCGGAGAGGACTTCTCCGAATACGGCCGCGCGGGCGTGCCCTCCGTGATGCTGTGGCTGGGCATCACCGAACCCAAACGCTTCGCCGAGGCCAAGGGCACGGAGGAGGCGCTGCCCTCCCCGCACTCGCCCCTCTACGCGCCGGACCGCGAGCGCGCGCTGCGCACCGGCGTCACCCTGATGACCACCTCCGCGCTGGAGCTGCTGGGCAAACCCTGACGTCCCCACCCGGGCGCCTCGGGCTTTTCATCCGTTATTGACGGAGTGCCAATAGAGGCCTATCGTTTCGCTTAGCGAGGCGCCCGACCCTCATCCTCCGCGCGCCCCTCCGCCTCGCCGCCAGCAAAGTCCGCCGCGAAGCAGGAGGAGTTCATGCGCGTTGAGAGAAGGCCGTTCGTCGGAAGCGGCGCCGCCGTGCCATTCGTTCGCATGCTGTCTGTCTTGGCGACGTTGGCGGTGCCTGGCGTCAGCGCCGCGAGTGATTTGCTGGGGAGCAGTCGAGGCGGCTCGGCGCAGTGGGACTTCTGCTATGGCAAGCCGGACAGTGCGCTCTTGCCGGTGGACCCTCGGACCCTGGTGCAGCCCGGCATCAGTGACGGGCGGGCGGTGCACTTCAATGCCTACTGGAAGAATTGTCATGTCGACCCGGAGGCCGTGAAGGAGCAGGGAGCAGCGAAGAGCTGTGGCGAACTGCGTGCGCGCTTCGCGCATGGCGAGGGGCTGCTGACCAATGGCCATCCCGGCGTGGGCGTGCTGTTCACCGGCACCAACTACACGCGGCCCGAGGCTGCGTTCGGCATCGCTACCTTCTCCGCGGCGCAGTACAACGAGCTGTGGCGCGTCTGGGGCTTTCTCTTCCGTCCCGACAACTTCGACACCCTGGTCGCCCAGCGCTACGGGTCGGGGCAGAGCACCGCCCGCAATCCCTATCCATTGCCCGGGCAGCTTCCGAATCTCTCCAACGGCGGGAGCGGACAACTGCCGCAGATGCTCACGCAGCTTCGCAACCCGGATGGGAGCTGGAGCGGCCGCATCGGCGTCACCTGTCACGCCTGCCACAGCGGCATGGTGGGCAAACCCGGGGATGGCCCGGGCCTCGGGGTGCAGGTGGGCGGCGGCAGCAGCCTGGCGGACCTGGACCTGTTCCTGAGCGACCTGTTGCCCCTGGGCTACCCCGCGTCGCTCGCCACGTTCCTGAACCTCAACCGGACCCGTGGAACCAACAACGCCAGCGACATCAACCTCGCCTTCCTGTTCCCGGACGAGAACCTGCTGACGCCTTCCGAGGTGATTGGCCTCATCAACTCCGGCTCGACCGCCGGAATGGATACGCCCGCCTGGTGGAACATGGGGCACCGGCCGGTGAAGTTCGTCGACGGTGTCTTCCCCATGGATGCGCCGCGCGTGGACATGGTGTTCTACACGCCGTTCATTGGCCTGTTCGGAAGCGCCGGCGGGCCGCTGAGTGAAGCGGGCCAGGACTGGATGCGGACCAACGGCCCGGCGCTCAACACCTGGGTCGACTCCCTCAAGTCACCGCCCTATCCACTGCCCATCAACCAGACGCTGGCCGAGCAGGGGGCGGTGCTGTTCCACACGCTCGACATGTGGGCACCGGCGCGCAACAACACCGTGCCGCGGCCCCAGGGCAACGGTTCGTGCGCGAGCTGCCATGGGGCCTACTCGCCCCGCTACGTCAACAACCCGGCCTTCCTGGCGACACCGGCGCTGGAGGGCATGGCGAGCTACATCGCCCCACTGAGAATCATTGGCACCGACCCGGTCCGGGTGAATACCAACAACGCGGCGGTTCAGTCCGCGGGCGCCAAGAACTTCTTCGGCTATCCCTCAACGGCTGGCACCGCCAACGACTGTGGTCCGCAGAACCAGCCGCACATCCGTGGCAATCGGGAACTCGGCTACCTCGCGCCGCCGCTGTACGGGGTCTGGGCCACCTCGCCGTACTTGCACAACGGCTCGGTTCCCAATGTCTGGGAGGTGCTCAAGCCCGCCGACCGCAAGCCCATCTGGCGCCGGGTCTCCGCGCCGCCGCGGTGGGATCAGCCGCTGAGCCTCATGGGCTTCGACACGGACCTGCAACGCGCCTACGACTCCACCAAGCTCGGCTGGAAGTACGACACCATCCCCTGCAAGTGGCGCACGCCCCTGAATCCAGCGGTGTCGCCGTACATCAACTGCCAGCCGGGCGACGAGTTCACCACTCCCCTGGCGCAGGAGATGATGAACGTGCTCTTCAGCAACCTGGCTCTTTCCTGGAACATCCTCTTCCCGCCCACCCGCACGCGGCAGCAGCTCGAGGACCGGAAGATCTACAACACCAACGCCTTTGGCCAGGACAACGGCGGCCACGAGTTCAACTCCGTGCTCACCGACCCGGAGCGTCTGGCCATCATCGAGTACCTCAAGACGCTCTGACTTGAGAAGATGGGGCCCCGCCGTCGCGCGGGGCTCCCATGAAGAACAAGCTCGTCGACTACTTCCGCCGCATCGCTCCTCTGTCGGACGAGGAAGCCCAGGCCATCCTGGACAGCATGGTGGTGAAGAGCTGTTCGAAAGGCACGCACCTGCTCATGGCGGGCCAGGTCTCCACCGAGGCCTACTTCGTCCTCCAGGGCTGCGTCCGCCAGTACTCCCTCGTCGACGGGGAGGAGCGGAGCAACGGGTTCTTCACCGAGGACGAATGGGTCCTCTCGATTCACAGCATGATGAACCGGACCCCGGCGGATCACTTCATGGTCTGCGCGGAAGACACCACGGTGGTCGTGGGCACCGAGCAACGCGAGGGGGACCTGTATCGGCGCTTCCCTCGCTTCGAGAGCATCTCCCGGAGGGTGATGCAGAAGGTCCTGGCGGAGCAGCAGGAGCGGTTCGCTTCCTATCTCACCGAGACGCCGGAGCAGCGCTACCTCAAGCTCTCGAAGACGCGGCCGGACATCCTCCAGCGGATTCCCCAGTACCAGCTGGCCAGCTACATCGGCGTGAAGCCCGAGTCGCTGAGCCGGATCCGGAAGCGCATCGCCACGCGCGGCAAGCCGGCTACGCCGCGACGGAGGGCGTGACCGTCCGGAACCTCCTGGCGATGAGCCAGCCGCCCAGGATCAGCTCGAACAGGCCTCCGGGCCCGGAGAAGAGGATGCCCCACGGCAGCCCGAAGAGCTCCAGCACGGACCCCAGCGCCAGAAGCCCGTAGCCCACCGCGCCCAACAGCGGGAGCCACGAGGGAAGAAGCCGGGAGCGGTACAGCGACAGGCAGAACGCCACGCTGCCGGCGCCCAGGATGATCATCGCGAGCTGGTACGCCCAGACGTTCCCCTTCGAGAGAAGGTTGAACAGCGTCGCTTGCTCCGGCGGTGCGGATTCTCCGAGCTGGAGGATGCACAGCAGGAACACCACTCCGACGATGAGGGTCAGCGCCTCCATCACCCGCGTGCAGACGTAGGCGACGGCGATGCCCGGGCTCCGCTCACGGAGGATGGGAAAGAACAGCACGCCAATTCCGACGACGAAGAGGGAGTTCAACAGCAGCAGCAGCACGCCCCCGACAAACAGCGTCCTCTGTCCGGCCAGCAGCTCCGGCTCTTTCAGGACGGAGGTGACGAGCGCGGTGCCGATGCCGTAGGCAAGAAACGGCAAGAGGAAGAGTGCGCCCAGGGAACGGGAGTGAAGGCGGGAGATGTTCATCGCGAGGGCTCCAGAACGTTCAGCGACGTTGTGGCCTCCAGAGTGGAGAGGGGCGCCCTCGCCCGCATTGATGTGGGTCAATAAACCGGGACACCTCTCATTGGCGCACAGGTCGATGACGAGCCGTCGCGTCCCGGCGGTCCGCATCCTGCTGAAGGCGTCCTGGGTGAAGGCGAAGTAGCGCGCCTTGTCCGGCCAGGAGAACGAGCCCAGCGTGAGTGCTCGCGCCCATCCGCCCTCGCGCGAAGCGGCGGGCTCCGTCCGGAAGCCGCTGAGGCCCAGCGACTTCCTGCCTCGGGTTTTCCGGCCATTCCCATGGAAAGGAACGCGCTGACAGCCCCTGCGGGTGATGGCTCTCCTGTACAGTGTGGTACGAAAGATCCAGTTCTGAAACCGGAGGCTGCGTTGAAGTTGTTTCGAGTGTGCCTGACTTCGCTGTTGGTGTTGGCCGTCGCGTGCGGCGGTGATTCGGATTCTCCGGAGGCGCCCGACGCCGGGCAGTCCCGGCCGGACTCGGGCACCGGGACGCCCGACTCGGGCCATCCGCTGCCGGACTCCGGCACCGAGACACCGGACTCCGGTACGGAAACGCCGGACTCCGGCACCGAGACGCCGGATTCCGGCACGGAGACTCCTGACTCGGGCACGGAGACGCCCGACGCGGGCTCCGAGACTCCGGACTCGGGCACCGAGACGCCTGACGCCGGCACCGAGCCGACCGACGCGGGCTCCGGGAATCCGGACGCGGGCGGGCCCACCGAGGTGAACGTCATCGACAACGGTGGCTTCGAGGAATGGTCCGGTGCGCTTCCGGCGCGGTGGTCCGGGAGCACGACGAACATCGAAGAAGTGGTGCGGAAGGTCACGACGCAGCCCTTCGAGGGCGTGAACGCGGCCCAGCTGATCAACACCTCGGCCACCCACAGGCGCTTCACCACCGTGGCGAAGTCCATGGCCGCGGGCCGCTACTCCTGCACCTACCAGGCGCGGGGAACCGGTGACGTCCGCAACGCCTGGTTCGGCACTGACTACTCCAGCTACTCGTCCTACACCTCCGTCGACTCCCGGTCGTGGACCCAGGTGAGCTACAACTTCAACCTGGCCAGCTCCGTCTTCGACACCTTCGAGCTCATCTTCAGCGTCCGGAACACCAGCGGCGATCACCTGCTCATCGACGACGTCCGCTGTGTGCGGGCCCCCGAGCCGTGCGATTCGGTCACCTGCGATGCCTGGGCGCGTTGCGACAACACCACCGTGACCTGCAAGCCGCTCTCCGGCCGCTGCGACGACGCCACGAACTGCAGCGAGTGGCAGTCCTGCGACGCGACCCACACCTGCGTGACCGCCGAGGACCGCTGCACCCGCCACGCGGATTGCGCGGGGACCCCGGCGACGCCCGTCTGCGACACCGCCTCCCACCTCTGCATCGAGGGCGACCCCTGCGCCGGCGTCACGTGCAGCAACCCGGCGACGAGCTGCAACCCCAGCACGGGCGTGTGCGAGCTGGCCGAAGGCGCCTGCTTCACGACGTATGACTGCCGCGGCGCCCTGCCCGCCTGCGACCCGGCCACCCGCCGCTGCGTCGCGGCCGAGCACTCCGCGAACATCATCCGCAACGGCGGCTTCGAGAACTGGAGCACCCGCTCCATCCCCTACTACGGGAACAACTACGTCCCGGACTACTGGTACGGGCTGGACAACGGCCTCACGGACCCGGGTTCGGAGATCAAGCCCTCGCGCCTCGCGCGCTACACGAGCGCGGTGCACGGCGGCTCGGCGGCGCTGCAGTTCGTGGTGCCCATCCAGATCGCGGAGCGTTTCACGACCGAGAAGTTCAACGTGCCGGTGGGCAACTACTCCTGCTCGTACCGGGTGCGCGGCCACGGCAGCATCCGCCACCGCAGCTATTCGAGCGGCGGCTGGAGCCCGCAGACGGACTTCGTCACCGTGGACAGCGATGAGTGGCAGCCGGTGTTCTTCCGCTTCACCGGCAACGTGCGCGACTGGCGCCTGTTCTTCTATCCGAGCCGCAGCGTCGCCGACCGCGACCACCTCCAGGTCGACGACGTCGTCTGCACGAAGGACTAGCGGCTGACGCCCTCCGGAACGGAGGCGATGCTCCGCCGAGCGGCATCGCCTCCCGAACCGGCCCGGGCGGCCTCACCACTGCGTCCAGTAGGAATACCCGTAGCCGTTGATCTTCAGGTCGGAGCTGGCGATCTGCTTCATCAGACCGTCAAGCCGCGCCAGATCCGCCTCGGCGAAGCCGCGGCTGTCCTCCATGCCCTGCTCCTCCAGGCCCGCTTGCTTCGTGGCCTCCCGGGTCCGGCCCTGAAGGTCCGCTGAGGTCCTCCAGGGATGGATGAGGTTGTCGCTGGCATCGTTGCCCGCCCGCTGTGCGGCGACGATGTACTTGCCGGTCCGCGTGGGGGGTTGGGTCAACAACAGGCGGTCGTAGCGAGGCCCCACGTCCTTGTTGCCCGTGGGCTTCGTGTGCCACAGCTCCATGCGGGCGCGCTCCTTGTTGCCCTCCTCCTCCATGTAGATCACCCGGTTCCCCGCCAGCGCGAACGCCTCCAGGTTTCCGCTGCGCATTCCCACGTGCACCAGCGCCCCCCATTTCGCATCCACCATCCGGGCCGCCGTGCGGTTGAGATAGTCGAACAGGTGGAGCTGCAGGATGCGCGGGTTCATCAGCCGCCGGTTCTTCTCTGGCACGCCGAGCATCAGGCGCGTCCACTCCGGTGTGGACCAGACCTCCCGCAGGTCCCACTCGACCAGCTCCGCGTTGGGCACGGGCTTGTTCCGCTTCTGGGCGTTCCAGGAACGATCTCCGGCGAGGATCACCCCCAGCCCCCGCGCATGGGCCAGCTCGATCATCTGCCCCAACCCATGGTAGCTGGTGTCGTGCTGGGGATGCGGGCCGCCCCGCTTGCCAGAGAACCGCGACCACAGCACGACATAGCGATCGGCGGCCCGCACCTTCTTGTTATGGAACCACCCCAGCAGGTTGTTGTTGGGCGTATCCATCACGCCCCCGAACTTCTTCTGAACGAGCTGCCAGGCATCCCGGGCCAGCTTCACCAGGGCCGGCCGAGGCTCCGAGCCGAGGAGCCGGGTGCCCTTGGCGATGTCATCGAAGGCGGTCGTGGAGATGCCATCCAGTTCCGGCAGCTCGGCGTCGCCATGGATGGCGGGATGAAGCCCCCGGACGGAGTTCCTCGCGTTGACAAAGGCATACAGCGCCGCCTCCCTCTGCTGTCGCGCCGTGCCTCGAGTGAGCTTCCCGTACCAGTGATTGGTGTCATCCACGGGCAGCGTGAAGATCTGGTACTCCCGCTGCGGCCCCAGCGAGTCGCGCAGGAAGCGCTCCATGTCCGCGGACTTGCACCGGCCTCGCGGATCCCAACGGTCAATCGTGTGCAGGCGGAACTGATGATCGAGCAGGGGCTCGTTCACCAGGGGAGAGAGGCCGGCGAACTGATTGACGGCCGCGAGGGTATAGACATTTCCGGGTGACGCCACGGCCTGCTGGCCGCTCAGGTCCAGGTTGCGCAGCCAATGGTTCTGTCGGGTGTCCGACCAGGCCACCTCCTGGAGCAGCAGCACGCCATGGTCCGGGTTGGCGAGCAGGGCGATGGTGATGCCAAAGAGGTCTCCCGTCGCGTTGCCGCCCGCGACGATGAGGTGCTTGATGGGCGTGGGCGGAACGGCGGGCCGCTGCTGCCGCATGGTCAGCACGGTGGGGTGGAGGAAGACGGCCGAGCGGGGCACCACGGTCGTACGGGCCGCCCCACCTACGCGGACGGTCACCTCGTTCCCCTGGACGTGCTCGACCGCTCCATACAGATGGGGTGGCGGTCCCCTGCGGACTTCGACCTGGACACCAGTGCTGAGCATGGCGCGGCTCCTTCAGTCCGCCGGCCCTGGGCGGACGGGTGAAACAGCAGCCCAGTGTCCATCCGTCCGTCAGACATTGAGAAGGTCCCTACAAGTCACCCTCCCATCAGGTCCTTTTCGCGAACCGCGGCGGCGCTCCGCCTCCCTCCACGGCTTGACGGCGGCAGTATCCGTAAGCAATAACGGACCTCATGGATGACGTCGCGAAGCAGGGAACGGGGGCGCTCGGCTCGCGACTGCGGCGGGTGGTGGAGCGGATGGACCGCGACGTCCACGCCATCTACCAGGCCGCGGGCGTGCGCTTCGAGCCGCGCTGGTACGCGGTCTTCACATCCCTGCGAGACCACGGCCCGCTGACGGTGGGAGAGCTGGCGGAGCGGCTGGGCGTCACGCACGCGGCCGTCAGCCAGGTGCGCACGGCGCTGGAGCGCGAGCGGCTCATCACCGGCGAGGCGGACCCCGTGGACGGCCGGCGGCAGCGCTTGAAGCTCACCGCGCACGGCCGCAAGACCGCCGCGAAGCTCGCGCCGCTGTGGGCCGCCATCCAGACCGCGGCCACGGCGCTCCTCGATGAAGGGGCGCCCCAGCTGCTCGCGGAGCTGAATGGATTGGAGCGCGCGCTCGACCACCGCGGCCTGCGCGCGCGGGTGGGTGACCTGCTGCACCTCGAAGATTCAGACGCACCTGGAGCGACCCATGAAGCCAAGCGCTGACCGTCTGTTCATCGCAGTGACCGCCCTGTGGCTTGTGACAAGCCCCCGGCCCTCCTTCGCGCAGCCTCCCGCCAGTGGCGCCGTCACTGCCCCAGCGCGGCTCACCGCCGCGGAGCGCGACGCGGCGCTGTCCTCCATCCAGGCGGAGCTCCAGCGGACCTACGTCTTCCCGGAGAAGCGCGCGGCGCTCGTCGAGCGTCTGGACCGGGAGCGGAAGGCGGGACGCTACAGCGTGGACTCGCCAGCGGAGTTCGCCGAGCGTGTCACCGCCGACCTGACGGATGCCAGCAAGGACCGGCACCTGTACCTGGTGAACGATGCCGCGCGGTACACCGCCGCGAAGGCGCCCAGGGTGCGGGAGACGGACACCGACGCGTACTGGCGCCAGCGGGCCCTGCGCGAACACCACGGCCTCACGGAGCTGCGCGTGCTGCCGGGCAACGTGCGCTACCTGAAGGTCGCCGGGTTCCACTGGGTCCAGGACGAGACCGGCACGGCCTATGACGACGCCCTGCGGTTCCTGAAGGACGGGGACGCCATCATCATCGACCTGCGGGACAACGGAGGTGGCACCCACGCGGCGGTGCGCTACCTGGTCAGCCACTTCCTCGATGGGGACGTGCCTCTGCTGACCTTTCTCGCGGGCTCCAAGCCTCCCGAGCAGTCCCGGACGCTGGAGCACCTTCCCGCCGGCAGGTTGATGGGCAAGCCCTTGTACGTGCTGATCAACCCGCGCGTGGCTTCAGCGGGGGAAGAGTTCGCCTATCACGTCCAGCAGCTCAAGCTGGGGGAGCTGATCGGCTCCAGGACCGCGGGGGCCGCCAACAACAACTCGCTCGTGCCCGTCGCGCCCTGCTTCGTGCTCAGCGTCTCGCATGGGCGTCCTGTCCACGCGGTCAGCCAGACGAACTGGGAGGGCGTGGGCATTGCTCCGGACGTGGAGACACCTCCCGAGCAGGCCCTGGAGGTCGCGCAGTCCCGCGCCTTGAAGAAGCTGCTGGCGACTTCCGGCCTCACTCCGGCGCTTCGCTCCGAATACACCTGGGCCCAGACGACGGTCGAAGCCGGACTGCATCCGGTCTCCGTCCCGCCGCAGGCCCTGAAGTCCCTGGCCGGCCGCTTCGGACCGAATGAGGTGTCCTGGAAGGACGGAGCACTGTGGCTCCGCCGTGGAAGCCGGCCTCCCGTCCGCCTCACGCCCCTGACAGCGGAGGGGCTGTTCTCCGTGGAAGGCTATGAGGTCCTGCGCGCGCGGCTGACCGGCAAGGCGCTGGAGCTGCTCTGGAGCGACACCCCGGAGCCGACCGTGTTCGCGCGCGGTTGACGCCCCCTCCCTTCGCGTCAGCTGACGTGGAATGGCATCTGCCGCTCGAACTCGCGGCTGGGGACTCCGATGACGGAGTACGCCGGTGACTGGATGGGCGGCATGAGGCCCAGGATGCGGCGGTGGAAGGTCGAGTAGCTGGCCTTGAACTTCCCTCCGTTCCACACGCGCAGCAGGTTGGCCGTGAAGAGGCCGTTGTGGACGCCGTCGCTGGAGAGCTGGTTGTCCTGGCAGCCGGAGATGAGCAGCACCGTGGCCTTGAGCGTCAGCCTCGGATCCTCCTTGGGCAGCCCCTTCAGGATGGCGTCGTACATCGCCTTGTTGTCGCGGTACGTGCGCTGCTCGATGCCCAGGGGCATCTCCTTGAAGCGCCGCTCCGTGGGCTCCGTGCTCCGCAACGAATCCGCCAGCAGCTGCAGGCTGCCGCTGGAGCGCAGGGCCGCATAGGCCACGCTGCTCACCGAACCGCTGTGGCAGCTGTCGGAGAGCATGAAGACCCGCACGCCCGCCTTGAGCTTCCCCATCGCCTGGTAGATCTCGTCGTCGACGAGCTCCCCGTCATACAGACACCACGTCTCATCCAGCCCGTCGTCCTCATCTCCGTTCATGTCGGGGAGCTGACCGCCGTGCCCCGAGTAGGTGAAGAGCAGCAGGTCCCCCGCCTGGAGCACCGACGCCGCCTCGCCCACCTCCGCCAGCACCTTCGCGCGCGTGGCGTCCTTCGTGAGGAAGGGGCGGACGCGGCTGAACTCCTGCGCCTTCGCGATGCTGACCATGTCCTCGGCGTCCGCTTCGCACGCCTGCAGCTGGCCATCCCAGCCCGCGTAGTGCTTCGGATCCACCGCGTTCAAACCGATGTTGATGGAATATCCCTGCGCCATGACAGTCTTTGCCTCCTTCACTCACGGTGGAGACGGACGGCCGGGATGGCAGGGAGGGGGCGGGGCGCGCCGCGTCCTTCCGGCCCTGTCCCGACCGGGAACCCGAGGCTCGCTCCCTCCGCTCCCGTGTGACACGACGGGTTACTCAGCGCGTCCGGCTGTGACCTGACACGCCACGCGGACTGGCCTCACGGCTCCCTGCCCAGAGGAGGAGCCACCGGGTCGACGGGTGGCTCGGTGAGTGCATGAACGACCCGCGCCGGGCTTTACCGGAACCGGCACGCAGTCATCCCCCACCTACGAGAGATCTCTCCATGATGATGAAGCTGACGGGCCGCCTGCTGACGGCCGCGCTCCTGAGTGTCACGGCTGCGGGCTGCCAGGGTGAAGAGCCCACCACGAGCACGGGTGACTCGCTCGCCACGCAGGAAGCGAAGGCCGAGCGGACCTGTATCGAAGGCTTCGAGGGCATCAAGAACTGCGCGACGGGCCGCGCGACGCTCACGAACACCGGCAAGAGCATCGCCGTGTCCAACCTGACCAACGTGAAGACGGACGGCTTCTCCAGCGAGTTCCCTCGCGCCGTCGACTGGGTGCTGAAGACGGAGCTGGGTGGCGTGGGCGCCGCGGGCCAGGGCTTCACGCTCGCCGCGCGTGACGGCGACCAGGTGGTCAGCACCATCAGCGTCCAGCCGGGCAAGGACCGCGATCAGGTGACCCTGCGGCCCTCGTTCACGGGCCGGTCGGGCGGTTCGCCCTTCACCGTCAACCTGTGGCGCGGCAACATGCTGATGAACTCGCATTACTTCGAGCCCGATTACGGCGTCGGCTCGGTGTGGTACCAGATCCACATCGGGCTCACGCGGTACGACTTCGGCTTCAAGAACCACGGCATGGGGAGCAGCATGTACGGCCGCGTCGCCCCGGGCGCCTGCAGCTGGACCTTCCGCGGCACCGGTGACGCCTTCACGCTGGATGTGGATGGCAAGCCCGTCAGCGGCGACTTCCTGGAGATCGTCGAGGACATCGGCGACGGCCACTATCCGTACACCGGCTTCTCCTCCATCGACGTGAAGGCCGCCGCCAGCACCTTCAACATCCTGGGCGAGTCCACCGTCGCCGCGAAGTAACCGGCTTTGACGCGCCGGACAGGGCCCTCCCTTGTCCGGCGGCCGGATATCAGACACGTTGACAGTGCATTAGGCTCGGGGCCGCATGGTCAAGATTACCGGCTCCCCTGGCCCCAAGGCGACGCGCGTCGCGAGTGTGGACACGCCTGTCACGCAGGCGCCCTCCGCCGCGACCGTGGCGCCCTCGCGCCCCTCCAGCGCCACTTCGTCCATGGCCGCCGCGGTCTCGGCGGGCGCGAAGTCTCCAGCGCAGCAGAAGACGGAGCAGCAGCTCTCCGCGCTCCCGGAGGGCCCCACGCGGCAGGCCCTGTTGAAGGCGCTTTCGAGCGGCCTGCCTCCCGCCGACGCGGGCGCGATCGCCTCGGCGGTGGGCGGACTCAGCCCCGCGCAACAGAAGGAGCTGTCGGGCCTGCTGTCGAAGGCGGGGGTCAGCACCAAGGCCTCGCCCCGCTCCGACGCGGACGCGGAGCGCACCTTCCTCCTCAAGGCCGTGGCGGGCGGCGCTTCTGGCGCGACGCTCAAGCGCCTGGCGGATCAGATTCGAGGGCGGCCCCCTTCCCACCAGGGCTTCTCCTTCAACCCGCTGTCCGCGTCCGCGGGGGCCACGAAGCGCTCGGCCCCCACCAGCGCCGTGGACACCGCCGCGGCGAAGCTCAAGACGGCGATGGATGACATCTGGGGCACCGACGAGGCCGCCGTCTTCGAGGTCCTGGAGGGCCTGGATGCATCCCAGCTCAAGCAGGTGGCGGAGAAGTACGAGAAGCTGACCAGCACCCCTCTGGAAGACGCGCTCCACCTGGAGCTCGAGGGCGCGGACCTGAAGCGCGCGCTCACTGCGCTCCAGCCCCAAGCACCGGCCGCTCACTCCGCGCCAGTGCAGGCCTCCACCAAGGCCGCCGCGACCACGAAGGTCGCCGCCGCGTCCGTCAGCGACATCCAGAAGAACCTCGACGCCATCCAGGTGACGGCCAAGGACGAGGGCACCCTCCAGCGCGGCAACGCCGTGGAGCTCAACGACCTCATCCCCCGCAATGTCGCGACCCTGAAGCCCCCCAAGGCGAAGGCCTACGCTCCGTTGAAGAAGGCGGTGGAGGCGCGCAACAAGGCGGAGGCCGCCGTCAACGCGGCCACCACCGAGCCCGCGAAGAAGGCCGCGCAGGAGAAGCTCAAGACCGCGGAGGAGACCGTCAAGGCCGAGGGCGAGAAGGTCAAGGAGTGGCTCAGGAAGAACATTGGCGACAATCCCGCCCTCCGCGATGCCAAGGCGGCGGTGAAGGTCTCCGAACGCGCGCTCGCCGGGCTGGAGGCGAAGCAGAAGAAGGCGAAGGTTCCCAAGGACCCCGCCGAAGCGGAGACGTTCCGGCAGTCCCAGAAGACGGCGCTCGACGCGGCGAAGGCGAAGGTCACCGACGCGCAGGCCCGGATGAAGACCGTGAAGGACGGGCTGCTCGCTCGGGTCGACGCGTACGCGCCCATGGTCGGCGTCAAGCAGACCCGCTCGGACGTCACCGTGAATGGGACGACCGTGCGCATGCGGGATGGCCGTGAGACCGCCTACACGAACTCGTGGAACGCGGTGGATGGCGGCGCCGTCTCCGGGGACTCGGCCGCGCAGGTCACATCCCAGTTGGAGAAGAGCGGCATCAGCGAGGACCGGCAGAAGGTCCTCGAGTCCATCTCCGGCCTGGAGGGCACCTTCAGCAAGGTGAACACCTGGGACATCGGGCGCGTGTCGTGGGGCTTCACCCAGTGGACGCTCGGTAAGAATGGCAACGGCACGCTCGCCGAGTTCATGCGGGACCTGAAGAAGACCGACCCGGCCCAGTACGAGAAGAGCTTCGGCAAGTTCGGCATCGACATTGGCAAGGAGGGCGTGGTGCTCACCCGGCCGGACGGCACGGTGCTCAAGGGCGTCGCCGCGGCCGAGGCCATCCGCACCGACGTGAAGCTGTCCGCCATCTTCATGGCCGCGGGCGCCGACCCGGCCATGCAGCAGGCTCAAATCAAGTTCGCCAACGAGGGGAAGATCTCCGGCACCCGCGACAGGCCGGTGTCCGTGACGGGCAAGGACGCGGAGGGCCATCCCAAGAGCGCGAAGCTGAAGCTCAAGGACGTCGTCACCAGCGAGTACGGCACCGCCATCATGACCGACCTGGCGGTCAACGCCGGGTCGGGCGGAAAGGTCGCCGCCGCCGCGCTGGAGAAGTACGTGAAGGACAAGGGCGTGGACCCCGCCAAGGTGAAGGAATGGGGGCCGGACGCGGAGAAGGCCATCATCGCCGCGCTGGAGCACGCCTCGCGCTCGGAGCGGCTGGCGCACCATGCGAAGGCGGGGTTCAGCAAGGAGCCCGGTTCCTTCACGGACTGATGCAAGGAAGGCCCCTTCCCCACGCATGCGGGAAAGGGGCCCGATACTTCAAGACGACCGGGGGTGCTTCAGCTCCGGCGGCGACGGCGGCTCACCGCCAGCGGCAGACCCGCCAGCGCGAGCGCCCAGAACGGAGCGCTGCTCGCGGCGGCGCAACCCCCGCCCTCGTCTTCGTCGCCACCCGGCTCTTGCACCACGGGCGTGCCGTTGCCCACCTTGATGCTCAGCTTCGTGGCCGCCGCGCGGTCGCCGTCGCTCTTCTGGTCCGCGTTCGCCGAGTTGCCCGCGCCGAAGAGGTTGAGGGTGACGTCCGTGGCGGGCGCGACGAGCGAGAAGTTGAAGCGCAGCTCCGTGCCCGTGAAGGCCTGGGGCGCGGAGTGGGCCAGCTCGCTGCCCAGCTTCTTCATCCCGGTGCCGGCCACGAGGCTGGCTCCCGCGTCGTCCACGGCGATGCCCGCGCCGCCCGTCTTCCCGGCCCCGCCCCGGATGATGAGGGTGTACTGGCCGGTGGCGCCCTTCTCCAGCGTCGAGGGGCCCTCGAACTCCACGGTGGGGGCCTCACCGCCCTTGTGGCAGGTGTTGCAGGTCGCCGTGTCCTTGCCGGAGTTGCCGCTGATGCCCGTGCTGGTGGCGAAGGCGGACGTCGCCCCCAACAGCGCAATGACAAACACGCCCGCGTGGCGCATCGAATTGCCGTTCATGGTCTTGGGTCCTGGGACTAGCGCAGCTGGAGGAAGGAAAAGGACAGGCCCGGCGTCTTCACCGTGGCCTTGCCGTTGTCGCCCAGCACCCGGAAGGTGGTGGACGAGGCGCCGGCCCCGAACTCGGTGTAGAGCGTCTGGTTCTCCGACTCGAAGAGGAAGACGCTGCCGGAGGTGGACGGGAAGTCAGCCTTCCGCGTCGCGGTCAGCGTGGCCAGGTTCAGCTCCCACCACTGCCAGCCGGTGCCGCTCGCGAGCGTGCGCGGATGCGAACCCTCCGACACCGGAGTGATGCTCTCATCGAGCACGCGCACGTACGCCGTTCCCGGCGTGTGGCTCGGGATGAGCGCGCCCGCGGTGCCCCCGCCCACCAGCTCCGCCAGCGAGCGGTAGAAGGTCTTGTCGAAGTCGCGCGTCGTAGGATCGAACCGGAGCAGGCAGGGCTCCGGCGAGTCCGCGCCCACCACCCGGCGCGACGCCGCGCCGTACGCCTCCGTCGCGATGTAGACCTTGCCGTCGGTGCCGAGCGCGGCGTCGTGCGTGTAGCCGCAGCGGTCGTCCGTCGCGAGCGTGACGGAGTCCGTCGCCGTGTCGATGGAGACCACGCCCGCCTTCTTCGTGACGCTGCTGCCCTCCACCGGCCTCCAGCCCACGGGCATGATGATCTGCCCACCGGTCCGCACGACCGCGCCGGAGAACGCCATGACCGTGTTCGGGAGGACCAGGGCGTCCAGCGAGCGGGTGTCCGTCACGGTCATCGCCGTGGGGTTCCAGATGACGATCTTCGCGGCGTTACCGTCGAAGAAGTACGCCTTCGTCTCCGAGACGAACTGGAAGTTGGCCTGGTACTCGCCCAGCGACGTCACACCCTGGGCGCTGAAGCTCACGGTGCCCGAGGCCTCCAGCTTGCCGTCGCTGTTGAGCTTGTAGCGGGTCACCGTGGCGCTCTCGTCGCTCACCACGTAGACGGAGCCTTTCTTGGGGATGCCCACGCCCAGCGCGCGGCCGGAAATCTTGATGGCGCCGTCCAGCGACAGCGACGCGGCCTTCTCCGCGTCCGGCGTCACCAGGACGTAGCTGTCGGAGGGATCCTCCGCGAGCAGCTGGGTGGTGATGGCGTACAGCGGACCGTCCGTGTCCGTTCCTTCCTCTTCGTCGTCGCCGCAGCCCGCGAACAGGGACAGGGCGATCGCTGCGGTGGAGAGTCGCAAGGAACGCAAGGCAAACAGATGCTTCATCGGCAGTGGCCTCTTGGAGTGGGGGGATGAGCGCCTGCCCTTTCCAGCCGGGACGGGGACCCGGACATGAAAATGATAGGCATTCTCATTTTCATGTCCTCTAGAGATCTAGACGCGTGATGTCAAGAAAGAGACGTGTTCTCCTTGAATCAGGACTACCTGGGGTGATGTGGGAGCCGGAAGTCGAGCCCGGTACGCCGGTCCCGGCACTCGCCCCTATAGTCCTCTCATGAGGGACGCTTCCGCCCCGCTCCGCTCCATCGTCGCCCTGCCCCTGACGCAGGAGGGCTTCGCTCCCTTTGGCGACGTCGTGTCCGCCGGGCTCAAGAGCGGCGCGTCGGCGAACCAGGGCACCGCGGTGCGCTTCGACTGGTCGGCGCGGCTGGAGAACGGTCGGCCGGGGGCGAAGCCCAACCTCGCGGTGTTCCGCTCCGTGCCGCAGCCGCTTCCCTTCACCGTGAAGCTGCTGGAACACCATCCCCAGTCCAGCCAGGCGTTCCTGCCCATGCGCTGCTCGCGCTTCCTGGTGTGCGTCGCGCCGACCGCGCCTTCGGGCGGGCCCGACCTGGATGGGCTCGTCGCCTTCGTCTGCGGCCCCGGCCAGGGCGTGAACTACCACCAGGGCGTGTGGCACCACCCCATCATCGCGCTCGATGAACCGGCCGAGTTCGCGATGCTGGCGTGGGAGGACGGGAGCGCGGAGGACTGCGTCGTGCGGCAGTTCTCCACGCCCGTCTCCGTCATCGTCGGGGACTGAGCGGTCCCCTACCCCTCCGACTTCGGCTGACGCGCGAGCCACGCGCGCCACTCCTCGGCGGTCTCGTACTGCTCACCGGAGAGCTGCTTCAGGACCAGGATCGCGGGCTCGCTGTTGATGGGTATCTGGAGCGCGGACATCTCCACCAGCCGCTCCCCTAGCTGGCGGATCAGCCCGGCCCGCTGTGCCTTCAAGGCCTCCGGCGACAGGTCCGCCAGAAGGTAGGTCAGCAGATAGGTCGCCTTGTTGCGGTCGCTCGAGTTTGGCAGCGCCACCGCGTCCGCCACCGTAGCCACGTCCAGCAGCGGCTTCGTCGCAGCCTCCTGCGTGGCCGTCAGCACGCGCAGCACGTTGTTGCGCACCCCGTAGTCCGGATCCCGAATGAAGGGCTCCAGCCGCTTCACGGTCTCCTCGGCCGTGGGCGCGTAGGCCATCAGGGACGCGGCCGCGCCTCGCTTCCCCGGGTCCGATTCCTCGCGCAGGACGGCGCTCAGCCCGTCCAACTGCTGGGGCACCTTCGCGAGGAACTCCGGTTCGTAGGCCGCGAGGTCCGGATGGCCGAACCCGCCAATGCAGTGCGCCACCTTGCAGCTGGAGTCCTCGGCGAGCTTGCCCAACATCTGGAGCATGTTCAGGCGCTCCTTGTACGCGTCCCACCGGGCGACCAGCCCTTCCGGATCGGCGGGGTGGCCCTTGGGTTCGGGCAGGAAGCGCAGCCGGGCTGCGTCCTCGGCGTCCACCATGTCCATCACCACATAGGCGGTGCCCTTGCGCTCATCGGCGAAGTAGATGGACATGCCCACGTGGGCGTAGGCGAGGCCGTACTGCTCGCGCAGCGCGGCCTCCTTCTGCTTGAAGACGGCGGCGCTGTGCACGATGGGCTTGCCCAACTCCAGCCCCATCACGCGCTGGACCGCCTCGCGGTCCACCTTCCGCGAACCGAACGCATCCACCCCCATGAGCGTCATCACCGGGAACGGAGGTTCGGGCGCCTTCGACAGATTGGCGCGGGCCTCCGCCACGATGCCGCTCCACGCGGGCAGCGCGTGCAGCGCCGCCAGCTCCGGGTTGTATTCGAGGTGATCCGCGTCGTAGTAGCCGCCCTGGACCGAGCGCTTCAGCACCTCCACCGCCGCGTCCGCATGGCCCGCGAGGGAGGCACACCCCGCGGCGCGATAGAGGGACTCCGCGCGGTCCGGCCCCTCCCCGTTCGCCTCGCCGGAGGCGAGGAAGCGCTCCGCGCACCGCTCGAAGTCCAACGCGAGGTAGGCCTGCTCTGCTTCCTCCGAGAGCTGCTGGGCCCGCGCCGCTGGGTCCGCCGGCTTTGGAGCATGCGCACAGCCCGCACCCAACGCGACCACACCCAGCGCCATCACGAATCGCATCTGGACCAACCTTTCGAGAAAGCGCGTATCTCATGCAAGCTGCGCGCAGGTTTCAAGGAGCCCCAACCATGGCCAACGCCATCTCGAAGACCGCGTACTACACCCTGGCCTGCCGGGCGGAGGACGCGCGCAAGCCACGGCCGCTGTGCAATGACACTTACGCGGCCCGCTTCATGGATGACGAGGCGCGGCGGATCTGGTCCAACTTCCAGTCCTTCGACCGGCCCAACGCGAGCAACGCCGCGCGGCATCAGATCATCGACGCGCTGGTGCAGGAGGAGCTGGACCGCGCTCCCGACGCGCGGGTGGTGGTGCTGGGCGCGGGCTTCGACACGCGGGCCTACCGGCTCCGCGGCGGCCGGTGGCTGGAGGTGGACGAGCCCGCCATCCTCACGCTCAAGGACGCGAAGCTGCCGGTGACGGAGGCGAAGAATCCGCTCGAGCGGCTGCCCATCGACTTCGGGACGGAGTCGCTCGCCCGGAAGCTGGAGCCCTACCAGGACCCGCGGCGCACGCACGTCATCATCGAGGGCGTGCTCATGTACCTGTCCACCGCGCAGCGCCGGGACATGCTCACGGTGCTCCAGCAGGTGTTCCCCCACCACGCCGTGTACTGCGACCTGATGCGCGAAAGCTTCCAGCGCGAGTACAGCGCCGACCTTCACGCGGTGCTCGCCAGCATGGGCGCGTCCTTCCAGGACATGACGGACACGCCGGAGTCCCTCTTCCTGGAGGCGGGCTACACGTCCGCGTCCGCCACCTCCGTGCCCCAGCGCGCGCTGGAGCTGGCCGGGAAGCGCGTCCCGGCGTTCATCGTCCGGCGGTTCATGCAGCCGGTTCGCGACGGCTACCGCATCTGGAAGTTCGAGCGGCGCTGACGCCTCACTTCGCCTTCGGCGCCGCGGGAGCCTGCCCCAGCGCCACGCTCCCCAGGATGAGGGTGCCCGCCGCCAGCATGGTGGGCGTCACCGGCTCGCCCAGGAGCAGCCAGGCCCAGGTCAGCGCGAACAGCGGCACCAGGTAGGTGACGACGGCGGCGCGCGGAGCACCGATGCGCTGGATGAGGCGGTAGAACACCGCGTACCCGAAGCCGGTGCAGACGACGCCCAGGGCCGTCGCCGCCAGCCAGGGGCGCATGCCGATGGGCTCCGTGGGCCACGTGGCCACCGCGAAGGGCAGCAGCAGCACCGCGCCGCAGGCCAGCGTGGCGGCGGCGACCGCGGCGGCTGGCAGTCCGGTGAAGTGGCGGCGCACCAGGTTCGAGCCAATGCCATAGAGGAACGCGCCCGTGGTCCCCGCCGCCGCGGCCCAGGCGACGCTCGTACCCGCGGCCTTGCCGCTGGCCAGCACCACCACCCCGGCGAAGCCCACGAACAGCGCCACCGCGCGCCGGCCCCCGATGCGCTCGCCGTAGAAGAGGAACGCCACCAGGGCCGTGAAGAGCACCGCCATGCTGTTGGTGATGGCCCCGACACCCACGGGGGCCTGCCGCGCGGCCCAGGCGAACAGCGTGAAGGGCACCGCCGCGTTGACGACGCCCACCAGCGCCAGCCGGGGCCACAGCGCGGGACGGAGGGCCGAGCGCGCGCGCCAGAGGAAGGGCATCAGCACCGCCGCGCCCAGCACCAGGCGCAGCGCCACCAGGGGAATGGGGCCGAAGGCCGGCGCCGCGATGCGCAGGAACAGGAAGGACGTGCCCCAGATGGCCGCCAACCCGCCCAGCTCCAGCGGCGTGAGCCACGCCCGGTTGAAGGTGGGAGTCACGGCCTGGGGATGGGTGGGAACGGATGCGCTCATGGCGGCCCCCTCGTACGAGGAAGGAATCTGACTTCTGTCTGGCCCTCTCTTCACGCCGAGGCCCTTTCTTCACAAGCGCATCCTTTCCGTGTCAGACATGAGCCAGATTTGAGGCTCGCCCCCATGCCCCTCCACACCGACCTGCTCCCCGCCCTGGCGGCCTTCGAGTCCGCCGCCCGCCACCAGAACTTCGCCCGCGCGGCGGAGGAGCTGCACCTGACCGCGAGCGCCGTCAGCCACCACGTCCGCAAGCTGGAGGACCGCCTGGGCGTCGCGCTCTTCCAACGGCATGCCCGGGGCGTGGCGCTGACGGCCGAGGGGCGCCAGCTCGCGGACGCCGCCAGCAACGCCCTGTCGGACATGGACCACGTGCTCGGGGGCCTCAAGCATTCGCGGGACGAGGACGCCGTGGTGCGCGTCACCACGGTGCATTCGCTGGCCTATGCGTGGCTGCTGCCGCGCATGCCGGAGTTCACCACGCGGCATCCGCGCATCCGGATCCACGTGGACACGGAGATGGCGCTCACCCGCTTCGACGAGGGCGGGCCGGACCTGGGCATCCGCTACGGCCAGGGGCCCTGGCCCGGTCTCAACGCGCAGCCGCTCATGGACGACGCCCTGTTCCCCGTGGCCTCGGCGCGGCTCGCGGGCATCGAGCACGTGCGCGACGCGGCGGACGTGGCGAAGCTCCCGCTCATCGCGGACCTGAGCCGTCAGGGCTGGCAGGACTGGTTCCGCTCGGCGGGCGTGCGCGGGGCCAGGTTCGAGGAGCGCTACAGCTTCAGCGACACCACCGGCGCGCTGATGGCCGCGGTGCAGGGCCTGGGCGCGGCGCTGGCGCGCGAGAAGATCGCCACGCCCTACTTCGCGGACGGCCGCCTCATCCGGCTGCCCGGGCCCATCGTGCCCACCCGCGCCAGCTACTTCGTGGTGTACCCCGCGCACCGGCGACTGCGTCCTGCCGCGCGCCTCTTCGTGGACTGGCTCTTGGCACAACGCGACAGCGCGTCAGTGCCACCGCCCGCGACGCAAGGCGTTGCACCGTCACGCAGGAAAGTTTCCCAACAACACGCTTCAGCCCAGGGTGATGACAAACCCTCCCAATGACATGCATTTACTTGTCTGTGAAACAGGTTCACAGTGGCCGCGCCGTTCCCTCACGAGGAGCACGCATGCGCACGCTGGTGAAGTCGCTGTTGGCTTTCTCCGCTGTGGTGTCGCTGGCCCCCACGGCTGCCCTTGCCATTCCGCCCCAGTGCATCGACTGTTGGCTGCCCGACTGCAACGTGCTGTGTCACATTGGGTCGGAGCAGATGACCTGTGCTGAGTACTACGGCTACGCCTGCGTTGCCGGCGCGGCGGTCTCAGAGCCCACCGCATCCGTGACCGGAGCCGAGGCCCGCCAGGCAGAGGAGTCCTCGCAGGTGTGCAGCGAGGAGCACCCCGCCGCCGAGCAGGCCCTCACCGCCGGCACCTGAGCCGCGGTCCGTTTCCTCGCGAGGCCCGGGCTTCATGTCCGGGCCTCGCTGTCGTTCCTGTCGTGACACGTACCGGCCGTGCGCTCCGACGGTGAACCACTCCCCAGCCCTCAGGCAGCCAGGCATCCCCCGCACTTTCGCTTGTGTCCGCCTCCCCTGCTCCGTAGGTTGCGGGCAGTTATATGGGCTCCCATACAAATCGGCCGCCACCGCCTCCAGA
Source organism: Corallococcus exiguus (assembly GCF_009909105.1). Classification (NCBI taxonomy): domain Bacteria; kingdom Pseudomonadati; phylum Myxococcota; class Myxococcia; order Myxococcales; family Myxococcaceae; genus Corallococcus; species Corallococcus exiguus. The sequence goes on along the minus strand of NZ_JAAAPK010000013.1, from coordinate 165,070 downwards.
GGTATCCGGAGAGGTGCGCGCGGCCATGGACGGCGTGCGGCGGCTGGTACGGCTGCTGCGAGTCTCTGCTCGCGCTTCCGAACGGCTGGTCGGTATCAGCGGCGCCCAGCTCTTCATCCTCCAGGAACTGGCGGAGAGCGGGCCCTGCTCCATCAATACGCTCGCGGAGCGCACGCTCACGCACCAGAGCAGCGTGTCCGTCGTCGTCACCAGGCTGATTGAGCAGGAGCTGGTGAGCCGCCGCCGCTCCGACGAGGACGGCCGCCGCGTGGAGGTGGCGCTGGAGCCCAAGGGCCGCGCGCTCATCCGCAAGGCGCCGCCCATGGCCCAGGCCCGGCTCATCTCCGGGCTGCGCGGGATGAAGCCCGACGTGCGCGCGGGACTGGTCCAGGGGCTGGACGCATGGGTGCGCGCCCTGGGGCTCGACGGGGACGTGGCCCCGCTCTTCTTCGAGGAAGAAAACGCGCGCCCTTCGCGGCGCGGAAAGACACAGGAGCACACCGATGAAGAAACCTGATGTGGAACGCATCGAAGAGGGCCTGGGCGAGGGGGCGGAGGCACGGTCCAGCCTCCCCGTGGCCCCGTCGATGGGCCCCGCGCTCGCCAGCCTGCGCACCCCTCCCGTCTCCGTGTCGGTGGACTCCCGCACCGTGCTCATCAGCGGCATGGCGGTGGTGCTCGCGGTCCTCGCGGGCTTGGTGGCGCAGGGGCTGGGCTCCCTCATCCACTTCGTCACCAACCTGGCCTTCTTCGGGCGCCTGTCCGTGCAGCCGGTGTCGCCCGGAGACAACACGCTGGGCGGCTGGGTCATCCTGGTGCCCGTGGCGGGCGCCATCATCGTGGGGTTGATGGCGCGCTACGGCTCGCGGGCCATCCGGGGCCACGGAATCCCGGAGGCCATGGAGCAGGTGCTGTTCAACCAGAGCCGCATCCCGCCCCGCATGACGCTGCTCAAGCCGCTGTCGGCGGCGATCGCCATCGGCACCGGCGGCCCGTTCGGCGCGGAGGGCCCCATCATCGCCACGGGTGGCGCGCTGGGCTCGCTGCTGGGACAGGTGCTCCACGTCACCGCGGACGAACGCAAGGCGCTGCTCGCCGCGGGCGCCGCCGCGGGCATGGCCGCCACGTTCGGCGCGCCGGTGTCCGCCGTGCTCCTGGCCGTGGAGCTGCTGCTCTTCGAGTTCAAGCCCCGCTCCGTCATCCCCGTGGCCCTGGCCACCGCCACCGCCACCGGAGTGCGCATCGCCTTCATGGGCGGCGCGCCCGCGTTCGCCATCCCGGACCTGACGACTCCGTCCGGTGGGGCGCTCGCGTTCTACGGCGTGATGGGCCTCTTCATCGGCGCAGCCTCCGTGGCGTGCACGCGCGCGGTGTACTGGCTGGAGGACATGTTCGAGAAGCTGCCCATCCACTGGATGTGGTGGCCCGCGCTGGGCGCCATCGTCGTGGGCGTGGTGGGCTTCGTGTCCCCGCGCACGCTGGGCGTGGGCTACACCAACATCGAGGACATCCTGTCCGGCCGCTTCGTGGGGACGACGATGCTCGTCTTCTGCGCGCTCAAGTTCATCTCCTGGTCCGTCGCGCTGGGGAGCGGCACGTCCGGAGGAACGCTGGCGCCCATCTTCACGCTGGGCGGCGGCCTGGGCTCCGGCCTGGGGTTGCTGGCCACGCAGCTGTTCCCCAGCCTGGGCGTGGACGTGCGCGTCGCTGCGCTGGTGGGCATGGCCGCCCTCTTCGCGGGGGCGTCACGCGCGCTGCTCGCGTCGGTGGTGTTCGCCTTTGAAACCACGAGGCAGCCGCTGGGCCTCTTGCCGCTGCTCGCCGGCTGCGCGGCGTCCTACCTGGTGTCCGCGCTGCTCATGCGGCACTCCATCATGACGGAGAAGCTGGCCCGCCGAGGCGCCCGCATCCCCACGGAGCTGGGCGCGGACGCGCTGGGGACGGCGCTCGTGCGCGACCACGGCCTCAAGCTCGTGGTGACGCTGCAGGCGGACATGCTCCTGGAAGAGGTGCGCACGTGGCTTGCGTCCGACGCCTCGGGTTCCAAACACCAGGGCTTCCCCGTCGTGTCCCGGGAAGGGACGCTCGTGGGCGTCGTCACGCGCAGGGACCTGCTGGATGGCCACGCGAGCGAAGGCCGCCGGCTGCGAGACGTGGTGAAGCGGCCGCCCGCGGTCGTCTTCGAGGACAGCTCCCTGCGCGAGGCGGCGGACCTGATGATGGACGAGGGCGTGGGCCGCCTGCCCGTCGTCTCCCGCGCGCAGCCCCAGCAGGTCGTGGGCATCCTCACCCGCAGCGACCTGCTCGCGGGCCACCGGCAGCGGCTGGCGAACGAACGCACGCGGGAGCGCGGCCTGGGCCCCGCGCGTCCTCCGGCGCCCCGCCCCGCGTGAGCGCTCCGGCTCAGGTCGTCGCGGCGACCCGGGCCGGACCTGCCTTCGCCTCCTGCTCGCGGCGCAGCGCCGCGAGCGTCTGGCGGATGCCTTCCGCGTAAGGCGTCTTCTGCACCGTGCCCAAGAGGCCGCGCAGCGCGGAGTCGTCCATCAGCACGGGGTTCGTGAGCAGGTAGTACATCTCCACCAGCTCCCGCATGAAGGGATCGAAGAGGCCCGCCAGCCGGACCATCCCCTTCCCCATGGCCATCGTCTTCGGCGCGTGGCCCGCCTGCGCGTACATCTCCTTCACCATCTCGCGCTGCGTGGTGGCGCCCGCGCCCGCCAGGTTCCAGAAGCGGCCGTACGCGCGCGGCTCGTCCATCAGCGCGGTGACGATGGGGCCCACGTCGTTCACGAAGACGAACTCATGCGGCGCGTCCAGCGGCCCGATGAGCGGCGCGCGCTTGCCCTGGTTCGCCGCGACGAAGGCCCGGTACAGGAAGCTGCGCTCCACGCCCGGCCCGTAGAAGTCCGGCAGCCGGAGGATGGTGCCCTTGATCTTCCCCGCGGCGTCCGCCTCCAGCAGCAGGTCCTCCTGCGCCTTGCGCATGCGGCCCTTGTAGGAGTTCGGCTCGCGCGGATGGGACTCCGTCACCGTCGCGGTGCGCGGCAGGCCGTATGGATAGACCGTGCCGATGAGCACCACCCGCTCCACGCCCTCCGCGATGGCCGCGTCCAACGTGCGGCGCATCAACTCCGGGTGCAGGTGGAACTGCCAGTAGTTCACCCCCACCATGTAGATGAGGGTCCGCACGCCCCGCGCCGCGGCCCGGATGGAAGCCGGGTCCTCCGGATTCCACGTCACCACCTCCGCCCGCGGATCCGCGCCGAACTCCCTGCGCAGGCTGCCTTCCGAGCGCCCCACCACCCGGTAGGCCTGCCCCTGCGCCTGGAGCGCCCGCGCCACAGACTGACCGATGACGCCCGAGGCGCCGAACAACGCCACCGTTTCCATGTCGCTCTCCCGGAAAGCCGAACGGTCGAACTTTTTATGAACACCGTTTGGTGAACACCGTTCATTTATTGCTGTCCGTTCGTTCCGTCAAGGCCTACCCTCGTGACATGGGCATCACGGAGCGCAAGGAGCGACAGCGGGCGGAGCTGCGGGAGAACATCCTCCGGGTGGCTCGCGACATGGTGATGAAGGAGGGGTTCGGGGCCCTCTCCATGCGCAAGCTGGCGGACGCGGTGGAGTACGCGCCCGCGACGCTCTACCTGCACTTCGAAAACCGCGACGCCATCGCGCGGGAGCTGTGCGTGCGCGGCTTCCAGGAGCTGCTCGCGGCGCTGGAGCCGCCGGCCACCGTGAAGGAGCCCGTGGAGCGGCTGTCACGCATGGCGGAGGCCTACGTGGCCTTCGGCCTGGAGCACCCGGAGACCTACCGCCTCATCTTCATGGAGGACCCCAAGCTGTCCGCGGAGCTCTTCCAGGACAAGCAGCACGGCGAGGGCCCCCGGTCCTTCGCATTGCTGGTGAGGGCCTTCGAGGACCTGAAGGCGGCCGGCCGGGCCCCGGAGGCCACACCCGCGGAGCAGCTGGCGGAGGTCTTCTGGGCGGGGCTGCACGGCATCATCAGCCTCAAGCTCACCTGCTCCGGGTTCCAGGGCTCACCGGCGGAGGCGCTGGCGCGAACCCTCGTCGCCTCGCTGGTGCAGGGCCCGAAGCCCGCGCGGCGCTCCCGGTAGCTTTCGCCTCCACCCGCCGGGTGGCGTCCCGCGACACGGCGCGGCCACGTGCCCGATACCGTCTTTTTACGTCGTGTATTGGATAGGGCCCTGTTTCATGGGGGAGGCTGGCGGGCGACCGAAGGGCCGCCGACTGGCATCCCGGTAACACGCCGTGTGAAGATTGGACGTCCCATGAAAAGGTCCCTTTCAACCCATCCCGGTGAGTCGGGCCAGGTGCTCGTGGAGTCCGCGCTGGTCATCCCGGTGATGGTGTTCCTCATCCTGGGCATCCTCCAGTTGGGGACGCTCCACCACGCGCGGCTGATGACGGAGTACGCCGCGTACCGGGCGGCGCGCGCGGGCATCGTCAACAGCGGCGACTGCGAGATCATGAAGAAGGCCGCCTACGCGGCGCTGCTTCCCACGCTGGGGCCGCCCAAGGCCAGCGCCAGCGGCAACCTCAAGGGCCGGGTGGACACGCTCATCAACGTGGCGAAGGTCCATGACGCGTACACGGTCGGAAGCCAGGCCGCCCAGAACCAGCGCTTCCAGCAGGTGGACCTGGAGCGCGTGCGGGTGGAGGTGACCAACCCCCGGCGCAGCCAGCTGCCCACCCTCTTCGCCTCCTACGGCTCACACATGCAGGGCCTGGAGGTGGACTACGACGACATCCGCAACGCGCAGGTCATCGAGGCCAACCTCCTCACGGTGCGCATCACCTACTTCTATGAGATGCGCATCCCGTTCGCTAACTGGCAGCTGCACGCGTTCTACATGGGCCGCGAGGCGCTGAACGGCCTGGCCATGCGGGGCGTCAACTTCACCACCCAGAAGGTGAACGGCGGCAGCCTCACGGACCACCTGGAGGACGCGGGCGCCGGCCAGAGCCCGGACCACAAGAAGATCCGCACGCTCGCGGACAGCAACGTCTTCGCCATCCCCGTCGTCGCGACCTATTCGATGCGCATGCAGTCCAACCTCCTCAACAGCGGCTCGCACGGTCCCAACGCGTGCGCCGTGGACGGCTAGCGTCTCCCCCGGCGCCGGCCAGAAGGACCCCCTCGATGTTTCGGATTCTGCGGAGGCTGCGGCGCGACGAGCGCGGACAGGCCATGGTGCTGGGGGTGGTGGTCATGCTGGTGCTGGCCGTCACCGTCATGGTGTCGGTGAACATCGGCCAGGGCGTGTACGAGAAGATCAAGCTGCAGGACGCCGCGGACGCGCAGGCGTACTCGCTGGCGGTGAAGGAGGCGCGGGCCTACAACTTCCTCGCGTACACCAACCGCGCGATGATCGTGCACTACTCCGCGATGCTCACGGTGATGTCCTACGTGAGCCACGCGGTGTACCTGGACCGCACCATCGGCGTGGCGGCCAAGTACCTGCAATACATCCCAGGCATCGGCGCCGTCTTCGCCGCCGTCTCCACGGCGATAAAAACGTGGAAGGTGACGGTGGAGACCATCTCCCGGTTACTCATCCCGGTGCTGACAGCGCTCAACATCGCGCTATGGCTGGCCCAGGAGGCGATGCTGACGGGCACCCTCTTCGACCTCTACACCTCCAAGGGGCACGGGAACGTCATCGAGACGACCGACCCGAAGGCGGTCGTCACCAAGGACATGGATTCAGGGGATTCCTTCACGAAGACCGCCACGGTCTCCGCGTTGTTCAGGAACTCGACCGACATCAACTACTCCAACGCCAAGAACTTCCTGCACGTCCTGGACGACGGCCCCTTCAGCAGCAGTCCCACCATGGGTGTGGACCCCACCGGCATGCTCACGCGGGGGAAGCTGGTGACGGGCAACAAGCTGTCGGATCCGAACATGGCCAAGTACCGCCTGCTGATGGGCAACCTGGCCAACGGCGTGCGCCGTCGGTGGACGGCCGAGGGCGAGGGGCCCATCCTCATCGGGCGCAGATGGGAGTTCCGGCTGTGCGTCGTCATTGGCGAGCTGCGCATCCGTAAGACGGCGGACAGTCAAATCAAGAGCTTCGACGAGAACTTCGAGAACAACCGCAAGGATCAGCTCTTCGCGTCGGACGACATCCGCATCGAGGTGCGCCCCACCTGCTTCATCTTCGGCTGGAGCGACGTCTTCCGGCTGCGCTTCCGGGCGGCGGCGGACAACCGGGGCGGCTTCCACCAGGAATACGGCTCCAACAAGACGGATGACCACCACCCCTGGATGGGCATCACGCCGTTCGTCACGTCCGACACCAGCTTCGTCACCCCCCGGCAGAACCACTTCGGCTACCCGTGCAACCTCATCGTCCTGGGCAAGGACATGGGCGCGGACCGCACCGGCAACAAGCCGGTCTACGAGCTGGAGAACCTGTCCCAGAACGCGTTCATGGAGGGCAGCGGCAGCGGCAAGTACGACAAACTCAAAGAGAACTCCGAAGAGGGCATCCGCGAGTCGTACCTGGACATGACCTGGCGGTACGTGGGCGGCAAGAAGGACACCTACGCGGCGGACTTCCGCGAGCGCACGGGCGGAATGATGGCCATGGCGGTGGGCCGCGCCATCTACCACCGGCCCAACGCGTGGAAGGAGGAGCCCAACTTCTTCAACCCGCTCTGGACCGCGCGACTGGCGCCCATCAACACGCACTGGGACGAAGACCACCTCAAGTGGATGGTGCCCGCCTGGGAGGACAGCGAATGGCTGCTCAACGGCATCAACTACTGACGCGGCCGGGCCGCCGCGCGGCGCGGGGTTCAGCGACGGTGGAGCTGGCGCTCCTGGCGCCGCTGCTCGTCGTGCTGGTCCTCTGGGCGAACTACTTCTGGGAGGTGCAGCGCGCGCGCCTGAAGATGGCGGAGATGGCGCGCTTCGTGGCCTTCGAGCGCACGGTGCGCCAGGACCTCAACGCCGTCGTCGCCGAGGCGAGGACGCGCTACCAGGACCTGGACGGCTCCACCAAGACGGGCACGCTGGGCACGGCCTACCGCAACGGGCTCACCATCAACGTCCAGGCCCAGAACGCGGAGGCGCCGCTCGAAGAGGTGGGGATGTCCGACATGGGTGCGCAGTCGGGCGTGGGGGGCATCGCGGCCGCCGCGGTCAGCGCGCTGGGCGGCTCGCCGGCTCAGCTGGCCCAGGACATGGGCTTCGACCCCAGCGTCGGGGCGGTCCAGACGGACGTGCAGATCCGCCTGGTCAACCGCATCATCCCCCGGGAGATCGCCCTCTACACGACGGGCTTCGACGGCAATCAGCTGGACCTCAACTTCGAGGAGCACTTCTACCTCTACCACGACACGTGGAGGGCCTGGGGGCCGGGTGAGAATCCCGCGCAGACCTATCCGCGCGTGGAGCAGCTCACGCACGACCGCTCGAGCAACATCGTCTACGCGGGCGTGAGCGGCGGGACGCTGAACTCCATCGGGTCGGTGCTGGGCGTGCTGGGGATCGACTTCCCCTTCTCCGATGAATACATCCGCCAGTCCGTGGTCATCCGCGAGGTGCCGGCCGCGGGCAACTTCAACGCGGTCCGGCCCACGCGCACGGTGCCCGGCGACGTGCTCCAGGCCGCCTACTGGCGCAACGACACGAGCTACTGCTACGGCAACTGCGAGCCCAACGCCATCAATACCAAGCGTGGCCTCTCCAGCTCCACCGGCCGGGATGCCAACTGGCCCATGCGCGCGTACCGGTGCCGGGGCAACTTCTTCCAGGGCGCCACCATCTCCAACGCGCCGGAATCCATCTACACGAAGTCCACCTCCGCGGCGGCGGCGTACTTCCACTACAGCGACGACGCCTGCACCCTCCCATGAGTGGGCTGACGGACCGCACGGGCGCGCTCACGCGCTGGCTGGGCCTGGGCGGACTGCTCGCGCTCGTGGCCACCGCCGTGGTGTTGAAGGATCCGCCGGCTCCGGCGACGGCGCTCCCGGCGAAGCCGCCCTCGCAGCCGGAGGTCGCCCTGCCCCCGGCGCCGCCGTTCCCTGACGCGGGCGTGGGCAAGTTGATGCGCGTGATGCCGTCCTTCCCCGGCGCGGTGATGGTGCCCATGGGCCGGCTGATGACCAATGGCAGCCCCATGGAGATGGGCTACTTCGACACGGATCATCCGCCGGGCGAGGTGCTGGAGTACTACGCGCGGGAGTTCCGGCTGCGCGGCCGCAACATCGTCACGCAGGACGACGGCTCGGGTGGCGGCTCCGTGAACTACTACGACGAGCGGATGGGCGCGCTGGTGGCCGTCACCACCATCCGCGCGGGCGGTGCCACGACGCGCACGCTGGTGTTCCCCTCGCTGGTGGAGGCGCCCGAGGGCATCCACCTGCAGGGGACGGCGCCCGCGTCGCTGCCGCAGCCTCCGGGCGTGGTGACGGTGCTGCGCCTGGACGAAGGCAGCGGCGGCGCCAGCGCGGGCAGCACCACGCTCACGCAGGTGGCGCATGGCACGCCCGCGATGCTCGCGGAGTTCTACCGGGCGCAGATGCCCTCTCGCGGCTACATGCCTTCGGGCGGGCGCCTGGCGAAGGGCGTGGAGCTCCTGGAGTTCGAGCGCCCCGGTGAGCGGCTGTCGCTGACGCTGTCGCCGCTCGACAAGGACGGTCCCCCCGAATCCCTCATCACGTTCGTGATGGAACGTGCCCCTCTTCCCCAGGAGTCGAATCGATGAATGGCTGGTTGTCGCGAGGCTACCGGTGGATGCGGCGTCCCCGTTCGCGGGGGCAGGCCATGGCGGAGTTCACGGTGTTGCTGATGGTGTTCATTCTCACCGGCGTCTCCATCACCACGTTCGCGCCGGATATGTTCGCGGCGCTCACCATCTACATCCGCGGCTTCTACTGCGTGCTGGGCTACCCCTTCGGCTGAGGCCCCGGCTCAGGGCACGGGCAGCCGGGGCAGCGTGAGCGGCACGGCGTCCAACATGGGACGGGCACCGGTGCCGCTCTTGCGCGCCGTCCAGGTGACCTCCGCGTCGCGCAGGGACTCCACGCCGAACACCGGCACCGTGGCCGCCGTCACCACGGTCACCTGCTCGCCGGACACCAGGCGGAAGGTCTGCTCCCGTCCCTTGCCGGCGAAGAGGCCGGTGCGCAGGTCGGTGTCGCGCTGGCGGACGGGCGCGCCCCGGAGCGCGGCGTGGTCCGCGACCAGGTCCACCGGAATGGCGACGGGGGTGTTGGGCGGCACGGTGATGGCCAGCCGCTCCACCACGGCGCGGCCGGTACCGGCGCGAGCCACCCAGGCGATGATGAGGGCGCGGGGCGTCGTCTGGTAGTCCAGCTCCACCTGGTAGAGCGTGTCGCGTTCGCGCGGCGTCTCGCCCACGACGGCGGCGCGCACGGGGAAGGTGACCTGCTTCGAGCGGACGGTGTATTCCACCCACGTGCCCACGACGGGCTGGAGCTGGCCGTAGAGCAGCAGCGGCGGCACCAGGGCGCGTGCCTCCGCGAGGCGCTCGGGGGCGATGGGCGGATCCTCGGGGGCGGGCGTTCCCGCGTCGGTGGTGGCCACCGTCGTGGTGGGAAGGGCGGGAGCGATGCCCGCGTCGGGCGCGGCGGACGTGGCCGGCGTGGCGGAGAGCAGCACGGCGGTGCACACGGGACACAGGAGGCGGCGCATGGGAACAGCACTATCGGTCCGGGGCTCCGCGCCGGACAAGTCCGGGGGACACATGGGACGGCTGCTGACGCTGCTCGCGTTGCTGCTCGTGGGCCTGGGGGCCCTGCCCGCGCGGGCGCAGGACGGCGCACCGGATGCGTTGTTCGGCCTGCCGCTCGTCGTGCGTGAAGGCGGCTGGGCGCGCTATGTGAACACGTCTCCGGACGGGCCTCCGGAGTTCGTGATCAAGCTGGGCGGTCCGGGACGCCACGAGGGCAAGCGTGGCCGCTGGGTCCTCATCGAGCTCGACGTACCCGCCACCGGACGCGTGGGCTTCGACTTCCTGGTGGAGGGCGAGCGCTTCAGCGCGAAGAGCGTGCTGCTCATGCGTTTGCGAGTGCCCGGCCGTCCGCCGAACGACACGCCCGCGCCGTTCAACAAACCGGGCGCCGAACGAAGGCCCCACCCGCTGCGGGAGACGACGGAGTTCATCGCCGGCAAGAAGCTGGCGGTGTCGGAGTACTCGTACGCCGGAGGCATCACCGCCCAGTGGTCCCCCAGCGTTCCGGTGCTGGGCCTGGTGCGCGTCTCCGGCACGCAGTCCTTCCAGTTGGAGGCCTTCGGCGTGGGCGGAGACCCGTGGAAGGACGCTACCGCCGCCGGGAAGTAAGGCCCGCCCCGACGAGCGCGGTCCGCACCGCGTCCTCGTCCGAGCTCGCGAGCCGAGCGGCCAGCAGCAGCCGCGTCCCGTGCCCCGCCTGGAGGCGCACGCGAGGCAGGTCGCCCGTCTCCCGCTGGAACGTGAACCACTCCAGCCGGGAGAACGGCGTGCGCCGCCCCAGCGAATCGATGAAGCCCGTGGGGCCCAGGAACAGCGCGGGCACTCCATGCAGGCCCACGCCCGCGAGCCACCCGGCGACGCCCAGGCAGAACGTGGCGAGCGCGGGCCGGCCCTCCGACGAGAAGAGCCGCAGGCCCACCAGCGCCAGCACCGCCATGGTCGCGAGCACCAGCGCATAGGTGCCCATCTCCGCGCGCGAGCGCAGCGCCAGGAGCCTTCCGCCACGCAGCAGCCCCACGAGCGCGCCCAGCGCCACGAGCGCCAGTCCCGCCGCGGCCACCGCCACGGCCAGCGCCATCATCCCGGGACGACCTCCCAGCTCCCGCGACTCGCGCACGAGCCACGCCGCGGAGCCCGTGAAGAAGGCCAGCGTCACGCCATGGAAGGCGGCCGTGGAGACGGGGCGCGTGGGGACCAGGGAACGACTCACCCGGTTGTCTCTACACCACCTGAGCCCCAGGACCCGAGCACCCACCCGGGAAACCTCCGGCATCCCATGGTTCCGGCACTACCAGAAAAAGCCGCTTTCAATGGATTTACATATCTCTTAGAATCTTTTTCGACGTCGCGGCCCCGGCGTTCCGGGGTCGATCACCCCCGCAGTCTCCAGGAGGTTCCGGATGCTTCGTCGCACCGCCCTGGCCCTCGTCCTGTGCGCCACGTCCTGCACACAGGCTGAAGGGCCCTCCGCAACAGAGTCCCCTCCCCCCGAACAGCAGGAAGTCCTGGGCCGGGCCGAACAGGCCGCCGAGTCCCTGGAGACGCCCGGTGAGGCGAACAGCATCCGCTTCCTGGAGCAGTCCTCCTTCGGTCCCAAGCTGGCGCGCGGCGTGGCCCCCGCGCCGGTGGGCACCGTGGAGCGCGTGATGTCCGTGGGCATCACCCAGTCGCTCACGGACCAGTTCGCGCTCCAGCCCGCCACGCCGTACGACGGAGAGAGCGCCCAGGACCTGGGCTCGCAGTTCTTCCAGCGCGCGGTGACGGGGGAGGATCAGCTCCGCCAGCGCGTGGCGTTCGCGCTCAGTCAGATCCTCGTCGTCTCCCAGAACGGCATCCCGGAGTCCACGAAGACGCCCTACGCGGACTCCAAGGTGGCGCTCGCGGGGTACATGAACCTGCTGTCGCAGCACGCCTTCGGTGACTTCCGCACGCTGCTGGAGGCCGTGACGAAGGACCCCGCCATGGGCCGCTACCTGGACATGGCGAACAACCGCGCCTTCGACAAGAACGGCAACCCCATTGACCCGAACGAGAACTACGCGCGGGAGATGCTCCAGCTCTTCACGCTGGGCACGGACAAGCTGAACAACGACGGCACCCCGCTGCTGGACGCCAGCGGCAACCGGCAGCGCGCGTACAGCGAGGAGCAGGTGAAGGCCTTCGCGCACGCCCTGTCCGGCTGGACCTGGAACGCCACGGGGTGTCCGGCCAAGGGCGCCGCCAACAATACGCCCGACTACAAGAACCCGCTGATGCCCTGTGACAACAACCACGACACGAGCAGCCAGACGCTCCTGCGGGGCGTCACCACCACGGCGGGCGGGAACAGCACCACGCATCTGACGCAGGCGCTGAACAACGTCTTCAACGACGCCAACGTCCCGCCCTTCATCAGCAAGCAGCTCATCCAGCACCTGGTCACGAGCAACCCGACGCCCAACTACGTCCGGCGCGTGGCCAACGTCTTCAAGAACGACGGCACCGGGACGCGCGGCAATCTCCAGGCGGTGGTGCGCGCCATCCTGGAGGACACCGAGGCGCGCGGCGCCCAGCCGGCCGTGGCGCTCAGGCCCGGCTATGGCCACCTGCGCTCGCCCGCGCTGTTCGTCACCAACGTGGTCCGCTGGTTGGATCCCACGCTGGACACGGCCACCAAGGACCCGGGGCTGAAGCTCAGCAACTGGAGCAAGTCGATGAACCAGTGGGTGAGCCGTCCGCCCTCCGTGTTCAGCTTCTACCCGCCCAACGCGCCGCTGCCGGGCGCGGACGGCCTGGTCGGACCGGAGTTCGCCATCCTGGACACGGCCACCATCACGGCCCGCGCCAACTTCCTGCACGAGTTCCTCTACGCCAACACCGCCGCCAACGCGGGCATCACCGTGGACTACGACCTCTTGCCGTCCACCAACCCGGAGCTGGTCGCGTACCTGGGCCGCTACTGGCTGCACGGCACGATGGCGCCGGAGCTGGAGCAGAAGCTGCTGACGTCGATGGGTGACAGCCGGGCGAACACGCTCATCCGCAAGAAGAAGCTGGCGCTCTACCTGACGCTCCTCTCCCCCTCCTTCCAGATCCAGCGGTGAACCCCATGACCACGACCCGTCGACAGTTCCTCCGGCGCGCCACGCAGGGCCTGGGATTCCTGGCCGCCGCGGCCGCCCTTCCCCGCTGGGTGGGCAACGCCCACGCCGCCACCATCGGTGGCTACTCCGGCAGCCGCGTCGCCGTCTGTGTCTTCCTGCTGGGAGGCAATGACAGCAACAACATCCTCATCCCGCGCGAGACGAACGCCTACGCGAAGTACCTGGCCGCCCGTCCCACCATCGGTCTGAAGACGGACCAGATGGACCTCATCAACCCCACGGACCTGGCCGCGGGCTCGTTCGCGCTGCCCAAGACGCTTTCGAAGCTGCGCGCGCACTTCGAGGCGGGCCGCGCCGCGTTCGTGTGCAACGTGGGCCCGCTGGTGCTCCCACTGACCAAGGCGGACTACCTGGCCGGCGGCACCACCGTTCCGGAGAACCTCTTCTCCCACAGCGACCAGCAGGACGCCTGGGCGAGCGCGCTGGCCAACCCTGGCTCCAGCACCGTCACCTCCGACATCAAGGTGACGGGCTGGGGTGGCCGCACGGCGGACAAGCTCCACGTGCTCAACACCAGCACGCCGCCGGACTACCCGGAGGTGACGTCGTTCGGAGGCAAGCCGCGCTTCTGCGCGGGCGTGGACCGCAAGCCCATGATGGTCGCCCCGGATGGCACGCTCGCGTTCCGCACCGTCAACACCCCGGCGTCGGACTTCGACCTGCTCCAGCAGGCGGCGCTGGCGGACGTGATGACGGTGCAGGATGGCAACGTGCTGGAGACGGCCTACGCGGGCGTGTTCACCACGGCGCAGACCTTCTCCGCCGCCCGCGCCGCCGCGCGCGACGCGGCGTGGGCCCAGTTGCCGCAGGCCACCCGCGACGCCATCGAGGGCTACTTCGTGCCCACGCTGCCGCCGGAGGACACCGTGAAGTGGACGCTGCACACGCAGCTCTACCAGGTGGTGCGCGACCTGGTGGCGGGCGCCATGCCGGTGAGCAACGCGGGCCTGGGCCTCAAGCGTCAGGTGTTCTCCGTGGGCTTCGGCTCCTTCGACACGCACCAGAACCAGGACGTGGACCAGCCGAAGCTCCTGGAGCAGCTGGACTTCGCGCTCGACGCGTTCCAGAAGTCGGTGACGTTGCTGGAGACCCAGGCCGCGTTCGGCTCCAACGCGCCGCAGGCCACGCTCTTCACCATGAGCGACTTCAACCGGACGCTGCTGGAGAACGGCGACAGCGGCACGGACCACGCCTGGGGTGGCCACGCCATCGTCCTGGGCAACCGCGTGGCGGGCAAGAGGCTCTACGGCACCTTCCCCAACCTGGACCTGTCGGGCTCGTTGGACGGATCCACGGACGAGCGCGGCCGCTGGATTCCCACGCTCACGGTGGAGCAGTACGGCTGGACGCTGGCCTCGTGGCTGGGGCTGAACACCGCCGCGGAGCGCGACTACGTGTTCCCCAACCTCTCCGGCTACCTGGCGGACGCGGTGGCGCGCAGCTTCCCGGCGCAGGCGCGCAAGGCCAAGGTGGGCTTCATGCTGGCGGACTGACGCCGGCATGAATGAAGAAGGCCGCGAGCCTCGCCGGGCTCACGGCCTTCTTCGCGGGCATGTGACTACTTCAGCTCCGCGAGCACGTCGAACACGGAGGGACGGTGCGGCTTCCAGCCCAGCGCGCGGGCCCGCTTCGCGCGGATGCGGCTGTTGGACGCGAGCGCCAGCCGCCCCAGCTCCACGCCCCAGCGCTTCTCCCCTTCCTGAAGCGGAAGGCTGCCCACGGGCAGGTGGAGGCTCTTGCCAATGGCCGTCACCACGTCGCGGAAGTTCGCCTCGCCGTTCTCCGCGAAGAAGAACGTGCCGGCCGGCGCGCGCTCCAGCACCAGGAGGTACAGGTCCGCCAGGTCCTCGATGTGCACGTTGGACCAGACGTTCTCCCCCTTCCCGATGTAGCGCGCCGTGCCCGTCTCGCGCGCGTACTGGATGAGCGGCGGCAGCTGCACGCTGTCCGGGTTCAGCCCCAGGCCCTTGCCGTAGATGAGGCACGGGCAGATGACGTTCGTGTGGATGCCGTCCTTCGCGGCGTCCAGCACCGTCTTGTCCAACGAGATGCGCGCCACCTTCTCCGGGACGGGCTCGATGGGCGTGTCCTCGTCGTGCACGCCCGCCGTCAGCTCGCCGCCCGCGTCGGTGGCGACGATGCTGGAGCCGCTGGTGTGGATGAAGTGCTTGCCGGAGCCCTTCAGCGCGGCGAGCAGCGCCTCCACCACCTTGCGCTCGTCCGCGGACGCCGCGTTGATGACCGCGTCGGATTCCTTCGCCAGCCGCGCGAGCGCGTCCAGGTCATCGAACGAAGCGACCGTCGCCTGGATGCCGCGCGCCTCCAGTTCCTTCGCCTTGTCTTGCGTCCGGGCGGTGCCCACCACCTGGTGCCCCGCCGCCATCAACCGCGCCGCCACCGATCCGCCGATGTACCCCGTCGCGCCCAACACGAAGACTTTCATGGTCCGCTCCCGTGAATGGGAGGGAACCTGCACTGTTCCCCCATGGACGGGTAGTGGCTTGCCGGGCACATGTCCTGTTCCTAGAGTTCTCGAATGACCCTCATCCAGGAGCCGCTCGCAGGGCTGGGTGCCTTCGTGCGCACGCTCGAAACGGGCAGCTTCAGCGCGGCGGCCCGGGCGCTCGGCGTGTCCCCATCCGCGGTCAGCAAGACGGTGGCCCGCCTGGAGGGCCGGTTGGGAGTGCTGCTCCTCCAGCGCGGCACGCGGCGGCTCCAGCCGACACCGGAGGGGCTGTCCCTCTTCGAACGGGGCCAGCGCATCGTGGCGGAGCTGGAGGCGGCGCAGGGCGAGCTGCGCGAATCGAAAGGCCCACGAGGCCCGCTGCACGTCACCGCGCCCATGGACCTGGGCCGTCACTGGCTGGTGCCACGGCTGCCGGCGTTCCTCGCCGCGTATCCCCAGATTCAGTGCGCGCTGGGGCTCACGGACCGCTTCATCGACCTGGTGGAGGAGCGCGTGGACGTGGGACTGCGCATGGGGGAGAGCGCGGACACGCGGCTCGTGCGGCGGCGGCTGGGAGAGTCTCGCGCCGTCATCTGCGCCTCGCCCGCGTACCTGCGCCGGCGCGGCACGCCGCGAAAGGTGGCGGACCTCCAGCGCCACGCGTGTCTGACCTACCTGCGCGGCGGCCAGCGCGTCCCGTGGCGGCTGGATGGCAAGGAGGTTGACGTGCCCGGCCCCTTCGCGTCCGACAACAACGAAGCGCTGCTGACGTTGGCGCAGGAGGGCGTGGGCATCGCGCGCATCCCGGAGTTCGTCGCCACGCAGGCGCTGGCGTCCGGAAGGCTGCGGGCCGTGCTCGGCGCGGTGCACTCGCCGGGGCCCGATGTGTTCGTCGTCTACCCGGAGCGCCGGCACCTGTCGCCCCGCGTCCGCGTGTTCGTGGACTTCGTGGCGGATGCGTTCGCGCGCGAGGAGGCCAGGCCGGGCACGAAGCCCCGGCCTCGCCGGTGACAGCGGTCAGTAGACCTTGTCGCCCTTCTCCACGCCGAAGGGAGAAGCCGGCATCTGGATTCCGTTCACCGTCGTCCCGCCGTTGTGGATGGCGGGGAACATGGGCTCCATGCTCTGCGGGAACCCGAACGCGGGCTTCGTGAGCTCATCCAGGCGCCCCATCTCCTCGGCCGTGAGCTTCACGTCGGCGGCCTTCAGGTTGTCCTCGAGCTGCGCGATCCGCCGCGCACCGATGATGGTCGAGCCCACGCCCGGCTTCGCCATGACCCAGGCCAGCGCCACGCGCGCCGGGGTGCTCTCATGCGCGCGGGCGATGGCCTCGAGCGCGTCGACGACGGTGTAGGTCTTCTCGTTCAGGTAGGGCTCGATGAAGGCGCCCCGGTCTCCCTTCAGCTGGCCCGCGTTCTTGCGGGTGTACTTGCCGCTGAGCGCGCCGCTCTTGAGCGGGGACCAGGGGGTGATGCCGAGCCCGTGCTCCAGGGCCATGGGGACCAGCTCCTGCTCCACGCTGCGCTCGAGCAGCGAGTACTCAATCTGCAACCCGATGAAGGCCGACCAGCCCCGGAAGCGCGCGGTGACGTTGGCTTCGACGACCTTCCAGGCGGGCGTGTCGGAGACGCCGAGGTAGCGGACCTTGCCGGCCCGGACCAGGTCCTCGAGCGCGGCCATCGTCTCGTCCATGGGCGTGTGCTTGTCCCAGTTGTGCAGCCAGTAGAGGTCGATGTAGTCGGTCTGCAGGCGGCGGAGCGAGTTCTCGCACGCCGAGATGATGGACTTGCGGCCGGAGCCGCCCCCGTTCGGGTCGCCGGGGTAGAGGTTGCCGCTGAACTTCGTGGCGATGACCAGGCGGTCGCGCCGGGCAGCGTGCTTGCCGACGTGGTCACCGAGGATCTTCTCGGAATGGCTCTTCGTGTAGAAGTTCGCGGTGTCGATGAAGTTGCCGCCCAGTTCGATGAACCGGTCGATGATGTGCTGGGACTCCTCCACGCTGGTCCCCCAGCCAAGGTCTTCACCGAACGTCATCGCACCAAGGCACAGCGGGCTCACGCGCAAGCCGGAGCGGCCGAGCGTCACGTAGTGGTCGAGAGGCATGGGGTCTCCTGGGGATGTGTTACCGTTTCAGGGAGGCCGAACTGGTTCAGCCTTGAACTGATTTAATTTTGTACCAATTTCCGCGCAAGGGCTCATGTCGAAGATCGACCCGGCGAAGATCTGGTCGCTGAACTACAACCTGCTGATGTCGGTCATCTCCGGTGTCTCCCCCGACATCGCCGGGCTGGGGTTGGACACGAAGGAGCTGTTCGTGCTGACGCAGGTGGAGGAGCACCCCTACCCGGCCGAGCTGGCGGCGACGCTGAGCATGCCGAAGCCGACGGTGACGGTGTACGTGAAGCGGCTGGAGGCGGCGGGCTTCCTGCGCCGGGAGATTGACGCCGAGGACCTGCGACGGCACCGGCTGCAGGTCACCCCGGCGGGTCGCAAGGTGGCGGCGAAGGGGCTCGCGATGCTGTCGGAGGCGTTCGGCGCGCGGCTCGGTCGCTTGAGTGCGGCGGAGCAGACCGAGCTCCGGAGCCTGCTCGAGAAGCTGAGCTGACGGCGGCTTGAATCCTGCCGCGCCCCTGGTGCGTAATCCCGGCCATGCAGACACGTCGCGCGGGTGAAGTGGTTCTGGGTGCACTGGTGTGCTGGATGCTCGCGGCCTGCGGTGGCGGCGACAAGGTGACGGTCCATGGGCACGTCACCAACGGAGGCGGTCATCAGTCGCAGAGACTCACCGACGGCGCGCCCGCACTGGCTGGGGACGGGACGGTCTCGGCGGCGGTCAAGGTGCGGATCAGCCGCGTGGTGGCGGCTGGCGATCTGACGACGCTGGCGGAGGCCGATGTCGCGGATGGCAGCTACACGCTGGAGCTGGACGACCCGGGGCAGCGGCTGATCATCGAGGCGGTGAGCGCATCCGGCGCAACGGTGGGCTCGGCGGTGCTGGACTCCACGACGCCCAGGCCCCAAGAGTACGTGCGCACGGCGCCGCCCATCACGAGTGAGTCCTCGCTGGAGGCGGAGGTCTTCGTGCAGATGGTTCGGGACGGGGACTCGCCGGACGGCGTGGACACGGTGGACCTGCGCGCGAGGCTGAACGCGGAGCAGGCGGCGGCGGTGCGTGGCCAACTCAAGGCGACGGCGGCGGAGTCGGTGGAGGCGCTGGGCGCGGCGGTGCGCGCGGCGCAGGCGACGCGGATCAAGGCGTATGCCCGGGCTGGCGTGGTCGTCACGCAGGAACAGCTCTTCAGCGCGTCTCTGGACGCGTCCGCGCGGTTGGACGCGACGCTGGATGCCGGCGACCTGTACGCGGAGGACGCGTACAACACGTTCTTCGCGGCGGTGCGCGCCGCCACGCCCCAGGCGAACGACGCGCAGGACCAGCAGGCGGAGCGCGAGGCCAGCGTGGCCTATCGCATGGCGGTGAACGCGCGGCTGTCCTCGGGAGCAGGAATCGCGGTCGCGGACGCGTCGGTACGGGCCGCGGCCGCGCTGGAGGCCCGGGCCACCGAAGCCGCCGTGAACGCCCTGCTCGAGGGCGCGGGCGCCACCGACGTGGCGGTGCAGGAGGCGAACTTCGCCGCCACGTTGCTGCGCTCGAACCTCTTTTCCGCCACGTCGGCCAGCGACGCCTCGACAGCCTGGGCGAGCTACAACACCCGCCTCGCTACCGGCGGCAGCTCGTCCGTGATGGGCGCGCAACTGGGAGTGACGAGCAGCAACTACCTCGCCTTCGATTCGGCGGTGCACGCGGGAGCGCAGGCGGGCACGACGCTCGAAGCCACGTTGGGCACGGTGATGGAACAGTCCGGCAAGGCATCCGCCACGGCGCTCTCGGACGCGGTGGTCAACGCCTTCGCCACCTATGACGCCGCGGTGCGAGGCGGCGCCACCGCCACCCTGGTGGCCTTCGGCCCCAAGGCCACCACCGGCGTGGAGCTGCTGATCATCTCCGAGGGCTCGTTCCGGCTGCGGTAGGTGTGGCCCCCGGGGCTGCGTCCATCCGGACGTGGCCTCGGTGTTGCTTCGGAACTGGCGACGGATGCGTCCACGAGGCCGAGATGGAAAACGTGCTCACGATCCAAGAGGCCTATGCGGCGATGTACGAATACCTCAAGGGGCTGTACGGGCTGACCCCTTCGGACGAACTGGGCGGCCTGCTGGGAAGCATGTCCCTGCTCGATGACGGCACTCCCGCGGACCCCGCCGTCTGGGCGGACTGGTTGCTCGCCGTGCAGAAGGCGCGGCAGGGCGCCGTCGACCTGCGCCTGAAGCTCAATCGGGAGTGAGTTCATCGGCGGAGCGGCTTCGCACCTGCTCCCGCTCCTCCCGCCGCAGCGAGCGGTCCAGCACGAAGTTCCCGAACGGCACCAGCGACGCGCCGAACACCGCGAGCGAACGGCGCGCCGTCCAGCCGTGTTCGGATGCCGCGCGGAACAGTGAGGACACGAAGAGCAGGAACAACAGCCCGTGGACGCTGCCTGTGATCCGCACCGCCAGGGGTTGAGCGAACAGGTACTTCACCGGCATCGCGATGAAGAGCAATCCCAGGAAGGACATCCCCTCCAGGAAGGCCACCCACCGCAGCTGTCTCAGCGCATTCATGTGTCCACCCAGGGCCAGCGCGGCCGGAAGACCATCAGCACCAGCACGCAGAAGAACGGCACGGCGGCCCAGAGCGCCCCCGCCACCGTGCGCCGCCCACGGGACGCCATGGCCACCAGCGCCAGCTGCGACACCAGAGACAGCGTCAACCCGCCCAGGATCCACGCCTCCGTCAACGCGATGTTGAACTGGAGCGTGAGCAGGTAGCCCGCCGTCCACGTCACCACCAACCCCGGTGACGCGATGGCGTGCACCGCGCGCTTGCGGTCCCGGGACTCCGTCGCGACCAGCGCCCCCACGAGCCCGCCGCCGTAGAGCACCACGCCCACGAACTTCAGCAGGAGCAGCAAGCGGTAGATCAACACCCCGTCACACGTCCCTGGCACGCCGTGGCGGCCATCGCCACGAAGCCCCGTCCGTATGACACGGGCCCCACGCCCACCGTAAGTGGCGGAAACGCCATCTTTCGACGACTTCCCGCCACGACTTACCTTGGCGGGAACCCACCAGCCCTGGCATCGTCCCGACATGCACACCGTGGCAATCGTCGCGCTGGACGGAGTGGTGCCCTTCGACCTCTCGATTCCCACCGAGGTCTTCCGCCATGTGCGGCTGCCCTTCGGCGGCCCCGGCTATCAGGTCCGCGTCTGCGGACTGACGCCGGAAGTCCACGCGGGCGCGTTCCGGGTGAAGACCCACTATGGCCTGGGCGCCCTGGCGCGCGCGGACACCATCATCCTGCCCGGCATCACGGATGTCTCCGGGCCCGTGCCGCCCAGGCTCGTGAAGGTCCTCCGCGCGGCCGCGGGCCGGGGCACGCGCATCGCGTCCATCTGCTCGGGAGCGTTCCTCCTGGCCGCGACAGGGCTGCTCGATGGGCTGCGCGCGACCACGCACTGGATGGCCACGGAGGAGCTGGCCCGGCGCTTCCCGTCCATCCAGGTGGATCCGAATGTCCTCTACGTCGACAACGGCCAGTTCCTCACCTCCGCGGGCGCGGCGGCGGGGCTGGACCTCTGCCTGCACATGGTGCGGCGCGACCATGGCGCCGCGGTGGCGGCGGACGCTGCGCGGCTGGCCGTGATGCCGCTGGAGCGCGACGGCGGCCAGTCCCAGTTCATCACCCACGTGCCTCCCGCCCCCGAAGGCGCGTCGCTGGAGCCGCTCCTGCACTGGATGGAGGACCACCTGGACCGGCCACTGACGCTCCCAGCCCTCGCCCGGAAGGCGGCGATGAGCGAGCGCACCTTGAGCCGCCGCTTCCGGGAGCAGACCGGCACCACTCCTCTCCAGTGGCTCCTCCACGCCCGCGTGCGCCGCGCCCAGTACCTGCTGGAGACCACCGAGCAGTCCGTGGAGGCCGTCGCTGAAGAAGTGGGCTTCGGCTCGCCCACCTCTTTCCGCGAACACTTCCAGCGCTTCGTCACCACCAGCCCCCTCGCCTACCGCCGCGCGTTCCGGGGAGCAGAACGCCTCAGTGCTGGTGGCCGAAGCGCACCTCCACCGCCGGGTGCGCCGCGACAAAGGCGCGCAGCTTCTTGAAGCTCTCCACGCCCCGGGGCCCGTCGTCCGTGAAGGAGCCCGGCTCCACGTCGTGCTCCCAGCCCCAGCGCGTGTGGCTGGCGTCGCCCAACAGCAGCACCGGCCCCTTCGTGGAGCGCACGAGGTACGCGGTGCTGCCCGGCGTGTGCCCCGGCACCCAGAGCGCCCACACGGAGCCGTCCCCGAAGACGTCCACCGCGCCGTCGAAGAGGCCCTTCGGGTCGGCCGTGTAGTTCCACTCCGACAGCGCCGGCTTGCCCTCCAGCGCGCGGTCCGTGGCGCCCTGCACCACCAGGTTCCGGAAGGCGCGGAGGCCCGCCTCACCCGGGCCGGTGTACACGGGCGTCCCCGCCGGTGCGTCCGCCATGCCGCTGATGTGGTCCGGGTGCAGGTGCGTGAGGAAGACGCCAGAGAGCGGCTGGGGCTGCTTCGCCAGCCACTCGCCCAGCGGCGCCAGCACCGTCATCTTCTCCATGTGCATCGCGCTCGTGACGATGCCGCCCAGCGCCGCGCGGTCCGGCGCGTCCCGCAGCGCCGTCTCCACCCCGGTGTCCACGATGTACATGCCCTTCGTGGGATGACGAATCGCGTGGAAGAAGACCTGCACGGGCTCGTCCCCGTCCTCCAGGTGCGCCGCCTTCGCCGTCGGGTGGTCCAGGTTGATGAGGCCGCTGCGATTCACGGACCAGTCGCACGAGGTGACGGTCTCCAACTCCACCGGCCCGGGCACGTCCAGCTCCGCGAGCAGCGCGTCCGCCGGCCGCGTCACGCCGAGCGCGGACTTCTGGACGCCGTGCGAGGACGTGGCGCAGCCGGTGGCGAACCCAGCGACACAGAGGCAGAGCGCGAGCAGGGAGGACTTCATGACGGACACCTTCTTCCTTCCGGCGCAAGGCACCGGGCGTTCGGGACAGGCGGCACGATGCGCGATGCGCTCATGGATGGGAATCCGCGAAATCGGCATGATGCCATCCATTCATGGATATCTCCTGGGACGACGCCCGGCTGTTCCTCGCCATCGCGGAGACGGGCAGCTTCAGCGGGGCCGCGCGGAGGCTGCGCATCGGACAACCCACGGTGAGCCGGCGGCTGGCCGCGTTGGAGTACGCGGTGGGCTCCGCGCTGTTCCGCCGGAGCGTGGATGGCGCGGCGCTCACGTCCGCGGGAGAGCGGTTGCTCGTGCCCGCGAAGAAGATGGCGGAGTGGGCCGGGGAGCTGCACCGCGCAGCGGAGTCCGCGGACAGCTCGCCCCGGGGCATCGTGCGCGTGACGGCCACGCCCTACATGAGCTTCGACTTCCTGGCCCCCTTCGCCGCCTTCGTCTCCCAGAAGCACCCGGGCCTGCGCCTGGAGGTGCAATCCCAGATTCAATACCTGGACCTGGGGCGCGGTGAGGCGGACCTCGCGTTGCGCGGACGGCCTCCCACCAGCGCGGACCTGAAGCTCGTGGACACGCTGGAGGTCCCCAACGCCGTCTTCGTGTCCAAGGCCCTGAAGGCCCGGCTGCCGAAGAAGCCATCGCTCCAGCAGCTGCCCTGGGTGGCCTGGGCGCCCCCCTTCGAAGCCGTCCCGCCCAACCCCCAACTGGAGTCGATGATCCCCGGCTTCAGTCCGTCATTCACCGCGGACAACTACCTGGTGCTGCTCGCGGCGGCGGAGGCCGGCCTGGGCGCGATGGTGATGGCGCGCATGGCGCACCGCTTCACCCGCCCCTCGCGCCTCGTCCCTCTGGACGTGGACCTGGGGCCCTTCTCCCGGAGTCAGACCCACCTGGTGTGCGCGAAGTCCGCGCTGGACATTCCCCGGGTGCGGCGTGTGTCAGAGCTGTTGCGCGAGGAGTTCCAACGAATTCGCCTGGGTCGATGAAAACCCCCAACGGCCGGCAGCCCGCGTATTGTGCCCGCCATGCAATCCGTCCGCCCCGCCGCCGCATCCTACGTCCTCATCGACGCCGAGAACGTCGATTGGGCCGTCTCCAACATCGTCGGGCGCAAGCCCGAGCCACAGGACCGGGTGCAGTTCGACCGGCTCGTCGCCTTCTGCGACACGTATTTCCCCAAGCCGGTGCGCTGCGTGGTGGTGCTCAACTCTCGGGGTGAGCAGCTGCCGGACGCGATGATTGGCTTCGTGCGCGCGCTGAAGTCCGCGGGCTGTGAAGTGGCGCTGCTGCACGGCCGTCCGGACCAGAAGGTCGTGGACCTGGGCATCCTCAAGCTCCTGGAGAACATCCGCACCCAGCGCCCGCAGGCGGCGGTCGGCCTGGCCAGCCACGACGGCGCGGACTTCGCGGAGGCGCTCAAGCCCCTGCTCGAAGAGAAACGCCAGGTCGCCGTGCTGGGCCTGCGCGAGTACGTGAGCCAGAAATTCCGCGAGCTGACTCCGCTGGGCCTGAAGGTCGTCGACCTGGAGCTCAACGCCCGCGTGTTCCAGCGCCCCCTGCCCCGGCTGCTGCCGGTCAACGTGGACGAGTTCGATCCTTCTCTGTTCGTCTAGCCGCGGTTTCCAAGCCGGAGTCCGTCCATGTCATCCCAGTCCGTCCCCCAGCGCGGCGGCGCGTCCGCTTCGCTGCACACCCTGCTGGAAGCGGAGTGGCAGTACTCGCTCCAGCAGTACCCCACCTACGCGTCGCTCCTGGGGGACCGGCGCTGGAATGACCGCTGGGATGACCTGAGCCTCACGGCGCTGGAAGCGGATCACCAGCACAGCCACGCCGTGCTGCGCAGGCTCCAGGACGTGGACCGCGCCGCGCTGGACAGCGACGCGGACCGGCTGCACCTGGACCTCTTCCGCCGGATGCACGAGACGTGGCTGGAAGAGTACGGGGTGAAGAGTCACCTCCTGCCCCTCAACCAGATGGGAGGCCTGCCGGAGGGGCTCAAGCAGCCGCCGGGGCTCCAGACGGCGTACCAGCTCGCGGACACCCTGCGCTTCGAGACGGTGCGGGACTACGAGGACTGGGTGAAGCGGCTGGAGGGCTTCGGCGCCTACGCGGATCAGGTGGTGGCGCTGATGCGCGAGGGCATGCGCCAGCACCGCATCCACCCGCGCATCGTGCTCCAGCGCATCCCGCCGCAGCTGGAGCGGCAGGTGGTGAAGGATCCGACGAAGAGCGGCTTCTTCAGTCCCTTCACCCGCATGCCCAAGGACTTCACGCCGGAGGACGCGCGGAGGCTTGCGCAGGCGGGCCGCGACGCCATCGCGAACACCGTGGTGCCGGCGCTGAAGCGCGCCCTGGACTTCGTCACCACGGAGTACCTGCCCGCCGCGCCGGAGACGGTGGGCGTGTGGCAGTTCCCGGACGGCGAAGCGCTGTACACGGTGCTCGCGCGCCGGCACACGACGACGCGGATGACGCCGGAGGAGATCCACGCGGTGGGCCTGACGGAGGTCCAGCGGCTGCGCGCGGAGATGGACGCGGTGATGGCGCGCACGGGCTTCACCGGCACGCTCCAGGGCTTCTTCGACACGCTGCGCACGGAGACGCGCTTCTACGAACCCACGGGCGAGTCGCTGCTCGCGCGCTACCGGACGCTGGCTCGCCGCATTGATCCGCTGCTCCCGCGGCTGTTCCGGACGATGCCGAAAACCCCCTACGTGGTCGAACCCATCGCGGAGGCCATGGCCCCGGACGTGACGACGGGCTTCTACTTCCCGGCCGCCGCGGACGGCTCGCGCCCGGGCACCTTCCAGGTCAACCTCTACCGGCCGGAGACGCGGCCCGTCTGGGAGATGGTGCCCCTGACGCTGCACGAGGCCGTGCCCGGCCACCACTTCCAGGTGTGCCTCGCCAACGAGCAGACGGACGTGCCGGCCTTCCGCCGCTTCACGTCCTACGTGGCCTTCGATGAAGGCTGGGCGCTCTACAGCGAGTCCCTGGGCGACGAGCTGGGCCTGTACGACGACCCGCACGACAAGTTCGGCCAGCTCGCCTACGAGATGTGGCGCGCGGTGCGGCTGGTGGTGGACACCGGCCTGCACGCGAAGCGGTGGACGCGGAAGCAGGCGCTGGACTTCTTCATGGAGAACGCGCCGCGCCAGGAGCTGGACGTCACCAACGAGGTAGACCGCTACATCGCGTGGCCCGGACAGGCGCTGGCGTACAAGGTCGGCCAGCTGCGCATCCGCGCGCTGCGAGACAAGGCGGAGGCCGCGCTGGGGACGCGCTTCGACGTGAAGTCCTTCCACGACGAGGTGCTCCTGACGGGTTCGCTGCCGCTGGACGTGCTGGAGGCGAAGCTCGACGCCTGGGTGGCCCGGGAGTCCGCGTGAAGCGTCCGCTCGTCGCCGGGCTTCTGCTGGGAGGCGTGGCCCTGCTGGCGATGGCCGCCTGGGTCGCGGTGCGCAGCGCGCGCTACATCTCCCAGGAGGTGCACCCGCCCCGGCAACCGGTGGGCAGTCCTCCGCAGGAAGCGGAGTTCGCCGGCCTGCGCGACGTGGCGTTCCAGGACCGCGACGGCCTCCAGCTCAAGGGCTGGTACCTGCCTCCGCGCGACGGGGCGCTCGTCGTCCTGGTCCATGGGCTGTCAGGCAACCGCACGCAGCTCTTGCCCGAGGCCCGCTTCCTGGCCCGGGCCGGGTACGGGCTGGTGCTCTTCGACCTGGGCGCGCACGGCGAGAGCGGCGGAACGGTGTCCACCTATGGCGACCGCGAGGCGACCCAGGTGCGGGCGGCGGTGGACTTCGCCGCGCTCCAGCCGGAGGTGGACGCGAAGCGCATCGGCGCGCTCGGGTTCTCCCTGGGGGGATACTCGGTGCTGAAGGCCGCGGCGGAGGATCCGCGCATCAAGGCCGTGGTGGTGGAGGCCGCGGCCGTGGCGCCCGCGCAGGCGCTCCAGGACGAGCTGGGACACTGGGGTCCCCTGGGCCTGTGGCCGGCGCTGGGGGTGATGAAGCGCGCGGGCGTGGACGTGAACGCCGTGCAACCCGCGCGGGACATGGCCGCGCTCGCGGGCCGCCCCGTCCTGCTGGTCGCGGGCGAGTCGGATCCATGGGTGCCGGACACAGCCCTGGAAAACCTGCTTCGCCAGGGTCAAGGCCCGTGGGAGAAGTGGCGCGTGCCGGGTGCGGGGCACGAAAGCTACCTCCAGGCCTCGCCCGAAGAATATCCACGCAGGGTGTTGGCGTTCTTCTCGCGCTTTCTCTGAATGTGGCGGCTGGGGAGCGGCCGAGGGGTCGGCCGGATGTAAGGAATCTGCCCAGACGCGATCATTCCTTTCCAGGCATGGCATGCTGCGTGACCGGATTGGCCCGTCTTTCCCATCCTCATCAATCTCAAACGCTCGGTACCTGACGGTCTGATGGACCTGGGGGATAAGTCCGTGGACGCAGCGCTCATGCAGACAGTGGTGGCGCGTTTCACCGCGCAGGCGTCCCGGGCGCCCGACGCCGAGGCGGTCCGGTTCGAAGGCGCGGGGCTGACGTACGCGGCGCTGGACCGTCGCTCCAACCAGCTCGCGCACCACCTGCGGGGCCTGGGCGTCACCACGGACGTGCTCGTGGGCGTGTGCCTGGAGCGCTCGGTGGAGATGGTGGTGGCGGTGCTGGCCGTGCTCAAGGCAGGCGGCGCATATCTGCCATTGGACCCGGCCTATCCCGCGCCACGTCTGGCTTTCATGTTGGAGGACGCGAAGGCGCCGGTGCTGCTCACCCAGGCGAAGCTGCGCGCGGGGCTGCCTGCCTTCGCGGGCCCGGTGCTGTGCCTGGATGAGTCCCCTGCCCTCTTCGCTCCGGAGGCCCCGGCGTCGCCGGTGGACGCGTCGAGCCTGGAGGGGCTGGCCTACGCCATCTACACGTCCGGCTCCACGGGCACGCCCAAGGGCGTGGCCATGGGACACCGGCCGCTCGCCAACCTCATCGCGTGGCAGCTGGAGCAGTCCATCGCGGGGCCGGGCACGCGGACGCTGCAGTTCTCCCCGCTGTCCTTCGACGTGTCGTTCCAGGAGCTGTTCGGCACCTGGTGCTCCGGCGGAACGCTGGTGCTGGTGCGGGACGCGCTGCGGCTGGACGCCGTGCTGCTGTTGCAGCTGTTGGCGGACGAGCGCGTGGAGCGGCTGTTCCTGCCCTTCATCGCGCTGCAGAACCTGGCGGAGATCGCCACCTCGCACCAGAAGGTGCCGCCCGCCCTGCGCGAGGTCGTCACCGCGGGCGAGCAGCTCCAGGTGACGCACCACCTGCGCGCGTTCTTCGCCGCGCTGCCGGGCTGCGCGCTGCACAACCACTACGGCCCGTCGGAGACGCACGTCGTCTCCAGCTACGTGCTCCGGGGCTCGCCCGACACGTGGCCCGCGCTGCCGCCCATTGGCATGGCGGTGGACGGCTGCGAGCTGCTGGTGCTGGACGAGCAGAAGAAGCCCGTGCCGCAGGGCGAGTCCGGCGAGCTGTTCCTCGCGGGCGTGTGCCTGGCGAAGGGCTACCTGCACCGCGAGGCGCTGACGGCGGAACGCTTCGTGCCGCACCCGCTCAAGCCCGGCACCAGCGAGCGCGCCTACAAGACGGGCGACCTGGCGCGCGTGCTGCCGGACGGCAACGTGGAGTTCCTGGGCCGCATCGACGGCCAGGTGAAGGTGCGCGGCTACCGCATCGAGCTGGGCGAGATTGAAGTCGCGCTGGGCAGCCACCCCGCGGTGAAGCAGGTGGCGGTGGTGGCGCGTGAGGACGTGCCCGGCGACAAGCGGCTGGTGGCCTACGTCGTCCCGGACGGCACGCTGGAGCACGCGGCCGGGACGCTGCGGCGCCACCTGTCCACGCGGGTGCCGGACTACATGGTGCCCTCCGCGTTCGTGGTGATGGACGCCCTGCCGCGCACGCCCAGCGGCAAGATTGATCGCCGGAGCCTGCCCGCCCCGCTGCCCACGCGGCCGGAGCTGCAGCAGGCGTTCGTCGCGCCGCGCTCGCCGTTGGAGCGCACGCTCGCGGACGCGTGGGCGCAGCTGCTCCGCATCGACCGGGTGGGCGTGCACGACAGCTTCTTCGAACTGGGTGGCAACTCGCTGCTCGCGCTCCAGTGCGTGGCGCGGCTGCGGCAGGCGCATGGGCTGGAGATCCCCATCGTCCAGCTGTTCCAGTCCCCCACGGTGGCGCAGCTGGCGGCGGTGCTGACGGGGGATGCGTCGCGTCCGTCGCTCAAGCAACTGGCGGAGGCGCGGCAGGCGAAGCGTCAGCAGGCGGCGGGCGGCGCGGAGCCGGTGGCCATCATCGGCATGGCGGGCCGCTTCCCGGGCGCGCCCGACATCGAGACGTTCTGGAAGAACCTGGTGGGCGGCGTGGAGTCCGTCGCCACCTTCACGCGCGAGGAGGTGGACCCGTCCGTGCCCGCCGCCGAGCGCGACGCCCCCGAGTACGTGCGGGCGCGCGGCACCCTGGAGGGCGTGGAGCTGTTCGACGCGGCATTCTTCGGCATCATGCCGAAGGAAGCGCAGGTGATGGATCCGCAGCAGCGCCTGTTCCTGGAGACGGCGTGGGAGGCGATGGAGTCCGCCGGCTGCGTGCCGGAGACGTACCCCGGCCTCGTCGGCGTCTTCGCGGGCACGCACAACAACAGCTACCAGCCGCTGCACGTGCTGCCCCGGCAGGACATCGTGGGCCGGGTGGGCGCCTTCCAGGCGATGGTGGCCAACGAGAAGGACTACGTGGCGACCCGCGTCGCGCACAAGCTGGACCTGCGCGGGCCCGCGCTGTCGCTCAACACCGCGTGCTCCACGTCGCTCGTCGCTGTAGCGCAGGCCTTCTGGGCGCTCCAGACGCACCAGTGCGACGTGGCGCTGGCGGGCGGCGCGTCCGTGACGGTGCCCCAGAAGTCCGGCCACCTGTACCAGGAGGGCGGCATGCTCTCCCAAGACGGGCACTGCCGCCCCTTCGACGCGAACGCCACCGGCACCCTCTTCAGCGACGGCCTGGGCGCGGTGGTGCTCAAGCGCCTGTCGGACGCGCAGGCGGACGGCGACGTCATCCACGCCGTCCTGCGCGGCGTGGGCATCAACAACGACGGCGCGGCCAAGGTGAGCTTCGCGGCGCCGGGCGTGGAGGGACAGGCCACCGCCATCGCGACGGCGCACGCGAACGCGGGCATCGACCCTCGCACCATCCGCTACGTGGAGGCGCACGGCACGGCGACGCCGCTGGGCGACCCCATCGAGGTGGAGGCGCTGTCGCAGGCGTTCCGCGCGCACACTTCCGACACGGGCTTCTGCGCCATCGGCTCGGTGAAGAGCAACTTCGGCCACCTCACCGCCGCGGCGGGCGTGGCGGGCCTCTTGAAGACGGTGCTCTCGCTGAAGCACCGCGAGCTGCCGCCGACGCTGCACTTCCAGTCCCCCAACCCCAAAATCGACTTCCCGCGCAGCCCCTTCTTCGTGCAGGCGAAGCGCTCCGCGTGGCCGGAGGGCACCGGCCCCCTGCGCGCGGGGGTGAGCTCGTTCGGCGTGGGCGGCACCAACGCGCACGTCGTGGTGGAGGAGGCCCCGGAGCGTCCCGCATCCGGCCCGTCGAAGCCGCGCCAGCTCCTCACGCTGTCCGCGAAGACGCCCGCGGCCGTGACGCAGGCGGCGCTGCGGCTGGCCGCGCACCTCCAGGCGCATCCGGAGGATTCGCTCGCGGACGTGGCGCACACGCTGGCTACGGGCCGCAAGGCGTTCCCGTTCCGCCGCGCCGTGGTGGCGGGCACCCATGAGGAAGCGGTGCGGGCGCTGACGGCCGCCGAGCCGGAGGCCTCCGCGCTGGAGTCCACGCCGCCCGTCGCGTTCCTCTTCCCGGGACAGGGTTCGCAGCATCCAGACATGGCGCACGGGCTGTACCGCCACGCGCCGGCCTTCCGCGCCACGGTGGATGCGTGCGCGGAGGTGCTCAAGCCGCTGCTCGGGCGCGACCTGCGCGAGGTGCTCTTCCCGAAGGACCCAGAGTCTCCCGAGGCCGCGGAGACGCTGCGCCAGACGTCGTTCGCGCAGGCGGCCCTCTTCACGGTGGAGTACGCGCTCGCGCAGCTCTGGTGGAGCTGGGGCGTGCGACCGGGCGCGCTCGTGGGCCACAGCGTGGGCGAGTTCGTCGCCGCGTGCCTCGCGGGCGTCTTCACGCTGGAGGACGCGCTGCACCTGGTGGCGAAGCGCGGCCAGCTCATGCAGGCGCAGGCGCCGGGCAGCATGCTGTCGGTGCGCCTGTCCGCCGATGCGGTGGCTCCCAAGCTGACGGACGGAATGGCCATCGCGTCGGACAACGGGCCCCGCCTGTGCGTGGTGTCCGGGCCCACGGAGGCCGTGCAGCGGTTGCAGGCCGCGCTGGAGGCGGAGGGCACCGCGTGCCGGATGCTCCAGACGTCGCACGCGTTCCACTCGCCCATGATGGACGCCGCGGTGGCGCCCTTCCTGGAGACGGTGAAGGGCATGCGCCTGTCCGAGCCGCGCATCCCCATCGTCTCCACCGCGACGGGCACGTGGCTGAAGGACTCCGAGGCGACGTCCCCTGAGTACTGGGCGCGGCACCTTCGCGACACGGTCCGCTTCTCCCCCGCGCTGCGCACGCTCTGGGACAAGGGCGACCACCTGATGTTGGAGGTGGGCCCGCGCGTGACGCTCGCCACGCTGGCGCGGCAGCAGGCCACGGCCGACCAGCGCTCGCGGGTGTTCGCCTCCCTGGGCGAGTCCACCGGCGATGCCGCGGACTGGACCGCCCTCCTGACCGCCGCGGGCCAGCTCTGGCGCCGGGGCGTGGCCCTGGACTGGCGGGCCTTCCACGCCGACGAGCAGCGCCAGCGCGTCACCCTTCCTACGTATCCCTTCCAGCGGCAGCGCCACTGGATCGACCTCGAGCGGGCGCCCGTGCCCGCCCCCACCCTCTCCACCGGAGTCGCCGTGAGTCCCGCCCCTGTTCCCCGTGCCGAGCGTCTTGTCCCCACTCTGCGCAACCTGTTCGAGGAGCTGAGTGGCCTGGAGCTGGCTGACGCGGATCCGGGCGCGAGCTTCCTGGAGCTGGGGCTCGACTCGCTGGTGCTCACGCAGGCGGCGCTCGCGGTGCAGAAGCAGTTCGGCGTGAAGGTGACGTTCCGGCAGCTGTTGGAGGAGGTCGCGTCGCTGGGACAGCTCGCCGCGTACCTCGACGGCCGCATGCCGCAAGAGGCCGCGCCCGCCCCGGTGGCCGCCGCGCCGGCCGCGCAGATGACCGCGAACATCCTCGGACAGCCGCAGGCCGCTCCGTCCGCGAGCACCGCGTTCCCGGCCCAGGCCGTGCCCGCAGTCGGTGCATTCCCCGCCCAGGGCGCGCCCGCGCAGTTCGCCTCCGCCGGTGCCGCGTTCCAGGCCCAGGCGATGGCCGCGCCCGCCGGTAGCCTCCAGGCGGTCGTCGCGCAGCAACTCTGGCTGATGACCCAGCAGCTCGCGCTCCTGTCCGGCCAGCCCGCGCAGGCCGTGGCCCCGCAGGCCTTCGCCCAGGCTCCCGCCGCGCAGCCGCAGGCCCAGCAGGCCCCCGCCGCGCAGCCGCAGGCCGCCCAGCCCGCCGCTCCCGCTCCGGCCGCCGCGCCGGATGAGGCCGACCTCAAGGGCCCGGTGAAGTACGACGTGAAGAAGGCCTTCGGCGCCATCGCGCGCATCAGCCTGGCGCCGAAGGACTCGCTCACGCCCCGCCAGCAGACGTTCCTGGAGGACTTCACCCGCCGCTACAACGCGAAGACGCAGGGCTCCAAGCGCTACGCCCAGGACAACCGGAACCAGCTGTCGGATCCGCGCGTGGTGACGGGCTTCCGCCCGCTGCTCAAGGAGCTCATCTACCCGCTGGCCGTGAACCGCTCCAAGGGCTCCAAGCTCTGGGACATGGACGGTAACGAGTACCTGGACGCGCTCAACGGCTTCGGGTCCGTGCTGTTCGGACACGCGCCGGACTTCATCACCCAGGCCGTGCACAAGCAGGTGGACGACGGCTACGAGCTGGGGCCCATGCACCCGCTGGCCGGCGAGGTCGCGAAGCTCGTCTGTGAATTCACCGGCGCGGACCGCGCGGCGCTCTGTAACACCGGCTCCGAGGCGGTGATGGGCGCGATGCGCATCGCCCGCACCGTCACGGGCCGCAGCACCATCGCCATCTTCAGCGGCAGCTACCACGGCATCTTCGACGAGGTGCTGGTGCGAGGCACCAAGAGCCTGCGCACCGTGCCGGCCGCCCCGGGCATCATGGCGGGCGCGGTGCAGGACGTGCTGGTGCTGGACTACGGCACGCCGGAGTCGCTCGAGATCCTGCGCGCCCGCGCGGACTCGCTCGCCGCCATCATGGTGGAGCCCGTGCAGAGCCGCCGCCCGGACTTCCAGCCGCGCGAGTTCCTGCACCAACTGCGCGACCTCACCCAGAAGTCCGGCTCCGTCTACATCTTCGACGAGGTCATCACCGGCTTCCGCATGCACCCGGGCGGCGCCCAGTCCATCTTCGGCGTGCAGGCGGACGTGGCCACCTACGGCAAGGTCGTGGGCGGCGGCATGCCCATTGGCGTCATCGCGGGCAAGCGCCCCTTCATGGACGCGCTGGACGGCGGCCACTGGCAGTTCGGCGACGACTCCGTGCCCACGGTGGGCGTGACGTACTTCGCGGGCACCTTCGTGCGCCACCCGCTGGCGCTCGCCGCCGCGAAGGCCGCGCTGGAGCACATGAAGGCCGCGGGCCCGGAGCTGCAGCGCAGCGTGAGCGCCAAGGCGGACACGCTCGCCACCACGCTCAACGCGTTCTTCGACGAGGTGGGCGCTCCGCTGCGCATCAAGCACTTCGGGTCGCTGTGGAAGACGTTCGTCACGGCGGACGCCGCGAACGCGGACCTGCTGTTCTGCCTGCTGCGCGACAAGGGCATCCACATCTGGGATGGCTTCCCGTGCTTCTTCACCACGGCGCACTCGGACGCGGACCTGCAGCGCCTCATCACCGCGTTCCAGGACAGCGTCACGGAGCTGCAGGACGCGGGCTTCCTACCCGGCACGGCCCGCGCCCAGACGCAGGCCCCCGCCGCCTTCGATTCCAACCAGCCCCCCGTCCCCGGCGCCCGCCTGGGGCGTGATCCGCAGGGCAACCCTGCCTGGTTCGTCCCGCACCCCACGGTGCCCGGCAAGTTCGTCAAGCTGAGCGAGACCCGATGAAGACCCCCGCGACCCCGATTCAGGACCTGCCCGAGGATTTCGACCCGTTCGCCGGGCCCGCGCTGCTGCTCACCGCGCCGTCCACCGAGCCCCAGCGCGAGGTGTGGACCGGCGTGCAGATGGGCCCGGACGCGTCGTGCGCCTTCAACGAGTCCATGTCCGTGCGGCTGCACGGCCCGCTGAACGTCGAGTCCCTGCGCGCCGCGCTCCAGGACCTGAGCGAGCGGCACGAAGCGCTGCGCACCACGTTCAGCGCGGATGGCCTCACGCTGTGCGTAGCCGCCACCACGCCCTTCCCGCTGGAGGTGCTCGCGCTGGACGCACTGCCGCCCTCCGAGCGCGACGCCCGCGTCCGTGAGCTCGTGGCCCAGGAGGTGGAGACGCCGCTGCCCCTGGAGTCCGGGCCGCTGCTGCGTCCGCGCCTGGCCCGGCTGTCCGCGGAAGAGCACCTGCTGACGCTGACCGCGCACCACATCGTGTGCGACGGCTGGTCCATGGCGGTGATGCTGCGCGACCTGGCGACGTTCTATTCGGCGCACGCGCGGAGCACCCCGCACACGCTGTCGCCCGCGCCCACGTTCAGCGATTACGCCCGCGCGCAGGCCCAGCTGGCCACGACGCCGGAGTACGCGGAGCACGAGCGCTATTGGCTGAAGCAGTTCTCCGGTTCGCTGCCGGTGCTGGAGCTGCCGTTGGACCGGCGCCGTCCGCCGTCCAAGACGTACAGCTCCCGGCGTGAGGACTACGTCCTGGAGCCCGCGCTCGTGGAGCAGCTCAAGCGCGTGGGCGCGAAGCACGGCGGCAGCTTCTTCACCACGCTGCTGGCGGGCTTCAAGGCGCTGCTGCACCGGCTGACGGGGCTGGAGGACGTGGTGGTGGCCATCCCCGCCGCGGGCCAGTCCGTGGCCGGGCTGAAGGACCTGGTGGGCCACTGCGTGAACGCGCTGCCCCTGCGCAGCAACGTCGCCGCGGAGGCGCCCTTCACGCAGGTGCTCAAGCAGCTGCGCACCACGATGCTCGATGCCTACGAGCACCAGGAGTACACGTTCGGCACGCTGCTCAAGCAGCTGGCGTTGCCGCGCGACCCCAGCCGTCTGCCGCTGGTGAACGTGCTGTTCAACGTGGACCAGGCCGTCACGGGCGAGCAACTGGCGTTCCAGGGCCTCACCTGCACCCTGGCGAGCAACCCGCGCCACTACGAGAACTTCGACCTCTTCATCAACGCGGCCGAGGCCCATGGCCGCGTGGTGCTGGAGTGCCAGTACAACACCGACCTCTTCGATGGCTCCACGGTTCGCCGCTGGATGTCATGTTACGAAGAATTGCTGCGGGGCGTGGTCGCCGACGCGGAAGCGCCCGTTTCGCGGTTGCCGCTGCTGCCCGCCGCTGAGAAGCAGCGCGTGCTGGTGGACTGGAACGCGACGGAGAAGCCGTTCGACCGTCAGGCCTTCGTCCACACGCTGGTGGCCGCCCAGGCCCAGGCCACGCCGGACGCGGTGGCCCTGCGCTCCGGGGACGCGACGCTCACGTACCAGCAGCTGATCCAGCGCGCCCATCAAGTGGCGAACGCGCTGAAGCAGGAGGGCGTCGCGGCCGGAAGCCTCGTCGGCCTCTTCACGAATCGCGGCGCGGACATGGTCGTGGGCCTGCTGGGCATCCTCGAAGCGGGTGCTGGCTACGTCCCGCTCGACCCCGGCTTCCCGCCGGAGCGTCTGGCCTTCATGGTCGAGGACGCGAAGCTCTCCACCATCCTCACGCAGCAGGCCCTGGTGGCGTCCCTGCCCTCCACGAGCGTGAAGCCCCTGCTCATCGAGGACACGGCCTCGCAGCCCGAGTCCGCGCTCCCGGCGCAGGACGTCTCGCCGGAGGCCGTGGCGTACGTCATCTACACGTCGGGTTCGACGGGCAAGCCCAAGGGCGTGCGCGTCCCGCACCGCGCGGTGGTGAACTTCCTGGGCACCATGCAGGAGGCCCCCAGCCTCTCTGCCCAGGACGTGCTGCTGGCCGTCACCACGCTCTCCTTCGACATCGCCGTGCTGGAGCTGCTGCTGCCCCTCTCCACCGGCGCCCAGGTGGTGCTCGCCTCGCGTGACACGGCTTCCGACGGTGCGCTCCTCAAGGCCGCGCTGGAAGCCAACGCCGTCACCGTCATGCAGGCCACGCCCTCCACCTGGCGCCTCCTCCTGGAGGCCGGCTGGCAGCCGCGTCCCGGCTTCAAGGCCCTCGTCGGTGGCGAGGCGCTTCCCCGCGAGCTGGCTGAGTCGCTCCTCGCTCGCGTCGGCAGCCTGTGGAACATGTACGGCCCCACGGAGACCACCGTCTGGTCCACCACCTGGCGCGTGCAGCCTCCCCTCTCCTCCATCCGCATCGGCCGCCCCATCGCCAACACCCAGCTCTACCTCCTCGACGCGCACCTGGCCCCCGTGCCGGTGGGCGTCGCGGGCGAGCTGTACATCGGCGGCGACGGCGTGACGCTCGGCTACCTCCACCGCCCGGAGTTGACGCAGGAGCGCTTCCTGCCCAACCCCTTCCGCCCCGGCGAGCGCATGTACCGCACGGGCGATTTGGCCCGCTGGCTGGCCGACGGCACCGTCGAGTACCTGGGCCGCAATGACTCGCAGGTGAAGCTGCGCGGCTTCCGCATCGAGCTGGGCGAAGTCGAGGCGGCCCTCGCCTCGCACCCGTCACTGGCCCAGGCCGTCGCCCTCGTTCGCGAGGACCGCCCTGGCGACAGGCGCCTCGTCGCGTACCTCATCGCGCGGCCCGGCCAGACGATTCCGGCGGACGAAGCCCTGCGCGCGCACCTCAAGCAGGGGCTGCCGGAGTACATGGTCCCGCAGCACTTCGTGGCCCTGCCCGCGCTGCCGCTCACGCCGAACGGCAAGGTGGACCGCAAGGCCCTGCCGTCGCCGCAGGTGGAGTCGCAGGAGGACGCCTTCGTCGCGCCTCGCGACGAGACGGAGCAGAAGCTCGCGACCATCTTCGCGGACGTGCTGGGGCTGCGCCGGGTGAGCGTCACGGCGGACTTCTTCCGTCTGGGCGGCCACTCGCTGCTGGCGTCGCAGGCCCTCACGCGCGCGAGCCGAGACCTGGACGTCAGCCTCACGCTGCGCCGCATGTTCGAAGCGCCCACCGTGGAGAAGCTGGCCCGGCTGGTGCGCGGCGACGACGGGGCCACCAGCCCCGCGCAGCGCATCTCCGCCCGCGCCGGCACCGCGCCCGCGCCGCTGTCCCTCATGCAGCAGCGGCTTTGGTTCCTGGAGCAGCTCAACCCGGGCACGGCCGTCTACAACCTGCCCTCCGCGTTCCGCCTCCACGGCGCGCTGGACGTGGGCGCGCTGCGCTTCAGCTTCAACAAGCTGCTGGAGCGCCAGTCGTCCCTGCGCACCTTCGTACGGTGGGACGAGGGCACGCCGGTGCAGCACGTGGCCGCGTCCCTGACGGTGGAGCTGGAGCCGGTGGACCTGGAGCCCGTCCCTGCCCACACGCGTGAGGAGGACCTGCTGCGCCGCCTCCAGGCGCTGGCGGACGAGTCCATCCCCATCACCGCCGCGCCGCTGTTCCGGCTGACGCTGTTCCGGCTGGGCGCCAACGAGCACGTCCTCTTCTTCATGCCCCATCACCTCATCTGGGATGGGTGGTCGTTCGACGTGTTCCTGCGCGAGCTGGACGTCATCTACTCCGCGCTCACCCAGGGCCAGGAGCCCAAGCTCCCCACCCTGCCCATCCAGTACGCGGACTTCACCGAGTGGCACCGCGACTGGCTCCAGGGCGAGGAGCTGGAGCGGCAGGCGCGCTACTGGAAGGGGAAGCTCTCCGGGAACCTGCCCGCGCTGGAGCTGCCCACGGACAAGCCGCGCCCCGCGCAGATGAGCCTCAAGGGCGGCACGGAGCCCTTCGTGCTCACCGGCGCGGAGGTGGCCGCCCTCACGAAGCTGGGCCGCGAGTCCAACGCGACGCTGTACATGGTGCTGCTCACGGCGTTCAAGACGCTGCTGCACCGCTACAGCGGCCAGGAGGATCTGGTCGTGGGCACGCCCATCCGGGGCCGCTCGCATCCGGAGGTCGAGGACCTGCTGGGCTTCTTCGTCAACACGCTCGTCCTTCGCACGCAGCTGGCGCCGGAGCAGACGTTCCGGCAGCTGCTGGAGCGCGTGCGAACCACGTGCATGGAGGCCTTCGGCCACCAGGACATGCCCATCGAGCTGCTGATGCAGCAGCTGGGTGTGCAGCGCGACCTGAGCCGCACGCCGCTGTTCCAGACGTTCTTCACCTTCCAGGACGTACGCAACCGCGGCTCCAGCCTGGGTGACCTCACCTACGGACAGGTGCACGTGCACGCGCACGCGACGCCGCTGGACCTGAGCTTCTGGGTGAAGGAGACGGCGAACGGCATCGTCGGCGGTATGGACTACAACACCGACCTGTTCGAGCGGGACACCGTCGTCCGCATGCTCGAGCAGATCCGCACGCTGCTGCGCGCCGCGGTGTCCGACGCGGAGGTGCCGGTGTCGCGCATGCCGCTGCTTCCCGAGTCGGAGAAGCAGCGCGTGCTGGTGGACTGGAACGCCACGGAGAAGCCGTTCGACCGGAACGCCTTCGTCCACACGCTCGTGGCCGCGCAGGCCCAGGCCACGCCCGACGCGGTGGCGCTGCGCTCCGGCGCTGTGACGCTCACGTACCAGCAGCTGATCCAGCGCAGCCACCAGGTGGCGAACGCGCTCAAGCAGGAGGGCGTCACCGCCGGGAGCCTCGTCGGCCTCTTCACCGAGCGCGGCCCGGACATGGTGGTGGGCCTGCTGGGCATCCTCGAAGCGGGCGCGGGTTACGTCCCGCTCGACCCCGGCTTCCCGCCGGAGCGTCTGGCCTTCATGGTCGAGGACGCGCAGCTCTCGCTCGTGCTCACCCAGCGCGCGCTCCAGAGCACCCTGCCCTCCAC
Organism: Corallococcus exiguus; assembly: GCF_009909105.1. Taxonomy (NCBI): domain Bacteria; kingdom Pseudomonadati; phylum Myxococcota; class Myxococcia; order Myxococcales; family Myxococcaceae; genus Corallococcus; species Corallococcus exiguus. Next base: position 126,509 of record NZ_JAAAPK010000013.1, on the reverse strand, counting down.
CACGGCGAAGTCCCTCTTCGTCGAGGACACCACGTCGCAGGCGGACACGGCCCCCGAAGCTCCCGCCGTCACGCCCGAGGCCGTGGCGTACGTCATCTACACGTCGGGTTCGACGGGCAAGCCCAAGGGCGTGCGCGTCCCGCACCGCGCGGTGGTGAACTTCCTGGGCACCATGCAGGAGGCCCCCAGCCTCTCTGCCCAGGACGTGCTGCTGGCCGTCACCACGCTCTCCTTCGACATCGCCGTGCTGGAGCTGCTGCTGCCTCTCACCACCGGTGCCCAGGTGGTGCTCGCCTCGCGTGACACGGCCTCCGACGGCGCGCTCCTCAAGGCCGCGCTGGAGTCCAACGCCGTCACCGTCATGCAGGCCACGCCCTCCACCTGGCGCCTCCTGCTGGAGGCCGGCTGGCAGCCGCGCCCCGGCTTCAAGGCCCTCGTCGGTGGCGAGGCCCTTCCCCGCGAGCTGGCTGAGTCGCTCCTCGCCCGCGTCGGAAGCCTGTGGAATATGTACGGCCCCACGGAGACCACCGTCTGGTCCACCACCTGGCGCGTGCAGCCTCCGCTCTCCTCCATTCGCATCGGCCGCCCCATCGCCAACACCCAGCTCTACCTCCTCGACGCGCACCTGGCCCCCGTGCCGGTGGGCGTCGCGGGCGAGCTGTACATCGGCGGCGACGGCGTGACGCTGGGCTACCTCCACCGGCCCGAGTTGACGCAGGAGCGCTTCCTGCCCAACCCCTTCCGCTCCGGCGAGCGCATGTACCGCACCGGCGACCTCGCCCGCTGGCTGGCCGACGGCACCGTCGAGTACCTGGGCCGCAATGACTCGCAGGTGAAGCTGCGTGGCTTCCGCATCGAGTTGGGCGAAGTCGAGGCGGCGCTTGCCTCGCACCCGTCACTGGCCCAGGCCGTCGCCCTCGTTCGCGAGGACCGCCCCGGTGACCGCCGCCTCGTCGCGTACCTGGTGACGAAGCCGGGACAGGCCTACACGGACACGGAGCTGCGCAAGCACCTGCGTTCGCAGCTGCCGCAGTACATGGTGCCGCAGCACTTCGTGGAGATGGAGGCGCTGCCCCTCACGCCGAACGGCAAGGTGGACCGAAAGGCCCTGCCGCCTCCGGCGGGCACCACGCGCGCCGTCGAGGACGCCTTCGTCGCGCCGCGCACGCCGACGGAGCAGCACCTGGCGCGCATCTGGCGGGAGGTCCTCGGCATCGCGCAGGTGGGCGTGCACGACAACTTCTTCAACATCGGCGGGCACTCGCTCCTGTCCTTCCAGGTCGTGATGCGCGTCAAGAAGGAGCTGAGCCAGGAGCTGCACCCGCGCACGCTCCTGCTCAACACGCTGGAACAGGTGGCCTCGCAGCTGGCGCCCGCGGCGGCGGCTCCCACGCCCGCCGTCAGGACGCAGCCCGTCATGCCGCCAAAGACTGCCACTCCGGAGACTTCTGTTCCCCTGGCGCAACGCTTGTTCAATAAGCTGAAGGGGAAACTGCCGGGGCGCTCGGACTGAGCGGCCCTTTGAGGAGAATGGTCAGACCGTGACGCCCTGTTTCTTCGGCACCTCCGAACGACAGCTCTTTGGCATGCACCACCCCGCGCAGGGAGCCGAGCGCTCCACCGGGGTGGTGCTCTGCTACCCCGCCGCGCAGGAGTACATGTTGACGCACTGGGCCTTCCGGAAGCTGGCCGGGATGCTCGCGCGCGAGGGCTTCCACGTCTTCCGCTTCGACTACTACGGCACGGGGGACTCGGCCGGCGAGGCCCACGAGGGCCGGGTGGCCACGTGGGTCCAGGACATCCGCAACGCCGTCAATGAATTGCAGGACGTGACGGGCGTGCAGCGCGTGGCGCTCGTGGGCCTGCGGCTGGGCGCGGCGCTCGCGGTGCGCGCCGCATTGGAGGGACTGTCCACCGCCGCGCTCGTGCTCTGGGAGCCCCTGGTGGAGGGCGAGGCCTGGCTCCGGGAGCTGGAGCTGCTCCAGGCGCGCCGGGACACCCGCACGCTCTTCCCGCGGCCCGAAAGCCCGCTGGAGGTGCGCGAGGAGCTGCTCGGCTTCTCGTTCCCCCGCTCCCTGCGCGACGACATCCTTTCGCTGGACCTGGCCGCGCTGCCCGCGTGGCCGTCAACGCGCACGCACCTGGTGGCCAGCGCGCAGAAGCCCGAGTACCAGCGGCTCCAGGAGCACCTGGAGAAGACGGGCCTGCCCTTCCAGCACCACCTGGTGCCCGAGGAGGGCGCGGGCGGCCAGGAGTCCGCGCTCTTGTCCAACCGCATCCTGCAGACCATCACCACGCTGCTGAAGGAGGCCGCGTGATGCGCGAGCGCATCTGTACCTTCGGCCCCGAGCAGAGCCTCGTGGGCATCCTCACGGAACCGGACCCGGCGAAGGTCCTGCCGGAAGCGCCCGTGGTGGTGCTGTCCAACGTGGGCCTCAACCACCACGTGGGCCCGTACCGGGTGTGGGTGGAGCTGGCGCGCCAGCTGGCGGGGCGCGGGTTCACCACGCTGCGCTTCGACCAGTCCGGACTGGGAGACAGCCGCCCCCGCCGCGAGGGCGGCGCCGACGAGTTCCAGCGCGCCCGCGAGGAGACGCGCGCGGCGCTCGACTACCTGGAGCAGAAGAAGGGCCAGAAGCGCTTCGTGCTGATGGGCCTGTGCTCCGGCGTGGACAGCGCGCACGCGGTGACGGTGGCGGATCCGCGCGTGGTGGGTGCGGCCTTCATCGACGGCTACACGTACCGCACGCTGGGCTACCACCTGCGCTTCCACCTGCGCTACCTGAGCCCCCGCCGGTGGACGCGATTCCTGCGCAAGCGCAAGCTGCCCGCCCAGCTGCGCGAGGCCGGAGAGGCCGACGAGGTCTACACGCGCGAGTACCCGGAGCGCTCGCAGCTGACGCAGGACTACAAGCAGCTCATGGAGCGCGGCGTCAGCCTGTGCTTCGTGTTCTCCGGAGGCATGGGGCTGTCCTTCAATCACGAGGGCCAGTTCTACGAGATGCTCTCGCCGCTGAAGCTGGAGGGCCGCGTCACGTACGCCTTCTATCCGCGCGCGGACCACCTCTTCTCCGTGCCGGAGGACCGCGCGGAGCTCCTGCGCAAGCTCACCGCCTGGGCCGTGGGGACGGTGCCGCCGCGAGCACTGACGGGCTGACGGGCGCCTGCTCGCCCGGCGAGCGGGGACGCGGCTGGGGGTCGGGTGCGCGTCAAGCGCTTGTTTCCCACCCGACGGTCGCCACCTTCGAAGCACACACGTTCTTCGAAGGAGCGCCCCCCATGAAGCTCCCCCTGATGGCAGCACTGGCAACACTCGCCTTCTCCGGTCAGGCGTTCGCGCAGAGCCACACCGACCACGAGGCGCCGCCCATGCAGGAGCCGTCCACGGACGCGCCCCAGGACAGCGCGGAGCGCTGGGACAAGGCCACGGGCGGCTCGGGGTCCTCGGGCGTCCTGGCCCCGGATGACGACAGCGTCGTGGACCCGGCCCGCGTCGATGAAGGCGTGGGCGGCTCCGGCTCCACCGAGCAGGGAAGCAACAGCACCAGCGACCACTCGTCCTCGGCGAAGCCGGGCACCCCGAACGCCGGCACCCCGGGCAACAAGGGGGCGAAGATGGAAGTGACGCCGCCGGCCTGGGACAAGAACAAGGAGATGGGCAGCCCCGTCAGCCCCACCACGGGCACCCCGCCGGTGGAAGGCAGCGCGGGCAACTAGCGTCCGCCCCGCTTCGACAGACGCTGTAATGGCAGACGTGGACGGGCTTCGTGTGAGTGAAGCCCGTCCATACCCCTTGTGGGGGACAGACCTCCGGGCTTTCCAGCCTGTAAGTCCTTGCATGGACTGGTTGGAAGGAGGCCCGTGGGATGAACCTTACCGCGCACGAACAGGTGCTCGTGCTCGAGCTGACCCGGGCACTCTCCAGCTCATTGGATTTGACCGAGGTCCTGGCCCGCGCCCAGGGAATCCTCACGCAGCTCCTGCCCTGCGACTACGCGGCCTTGTGCGTGTCCAGGCCGGAGCGGCCCGGGGACTATGAATGGATGGGGCTGGGAGCCCCGGGCATCCTCTTCGCGCACTACCCGGAGCTGGCCACGGTGGGCGTCGCGCGCGCCACGAACCAGGTGTCGAGCAAGGAATTGAAGCGCAATCTCCTGTACCTGCGCTGCCGGGAGATGGGACTCCCTCTGGAACATGTCCTGGCGGTGTTGCTGGAGCTGCGGCAGGACTGGCACGGCGGCTTCACGCTGTACCGGGAGCAGACCCTGCCCTTCTCCGAACGGGAACAGGACCTGCTGGAGGACCTGAAGCCCTATCTGGCGAACACGGTGCGCAACTGCCGGATGTTCGAGCACGAGGCGATGCGGGGAGACCTGCTGGACGCGCTCTTCCACCACCAGGGCGCCGAGTGCGTCGTGATGGATCCACCGGAGCACGAGAAGCTGAGGACCCCGGGAGCGACGGAGCTCCTGCGGCGCTGGTACCCGGAGGAGATGAAGGCGGATGACTCACGCCTGCCCCAGGAGCTGCGCGAGCACCTGACGCGTCTGCTGACTCCGGGGATGAATCGGCTCCTGAGCGTGGACACCTGGACGCGCTCCGGGCTGAAGCACGACCTGAAGGTGACGTTCGTGGAGCTGCCGGAGCAGCGCGGCCACCATCCCTGGGTGCTGGTGTTGCAGGAGTGCTCGCGGGCCATTCCGATACCGGAGCCCTGGCGCCAGAAGCTCTCCAGGCGCGAAGCGGAAGTGGTCCAGGGGGTCCTCCGCAACTGGACGAACGAGCTCATCGCCGAGGACCTGGGCCTGACGCTCAACACGGTGAAGACGCACCTGCGCAACATCTTCCCCAAGCTGGGCATCGAGAGCCGCACGGACCTCCTCTACCAGGCCGCCTGGAGGCAGAAGCCGGGGTGAGGAGGCCTGGGCGCGCGTGCTCAAGGCTCCCGGAAGAACTTCGGGAACAGGGCGCGCGTGGTGCGGGCGGAGAGGATGAGCGCGGCCTGTTCCGCCGGGGACGTGAGCTTGCGCAGCTCCGTCTCCAGGTCGGCCACGTGGTCGCCGTCCGCGGCGCCGTGGCCCTTGAGGAAGAGGACGGCCTTGTCGATGTTCGCGATGCCGCTCTCCGCGATGAGCCGGTCCACGGAGCCCGGGGCCCGGTTCACGGACAGGTATTCCAGCACATAGGCCGTGCCCAGGAACGCGGTGGGCACGCCTGACTGCGTGGTGAAGCGGTTCCACTCCACGTAGGCGCGCACGGCGGTGCAGATGGGCGCGCGCTCCACGCGCTCCTCCGTCCAGCCCAGGGCCTTCAGGTCCTTGAGCAACCACTGTTCATGGCCCCGCTCCTCGTGCGCCTTCTGGAACAGCAGCTCCGCGAGCGCGGGGTTGCGGCCCTCGCGGTGCACGCGCTCGCCGGACTCGGTGAAGAAGCCCTCGCTCCACCGCACGTACTGGTACGACTGGATGAGGTAGTGGACGTAGTCGTCCTGGCGGATGCGCCCCTCGAAGAGGCGCCGCACGCCCGGCGTCACGTCCAGCTCATGCACGAGCATCCGCGCCTCGTGCCGCAGGGAGTCCAGCCAGTCCGTCTTCGCCGTCTGCTCATGCCTGGGCTGCTTGCACATACACGTCTCCTGACAGGGGCCCGTGAAGGCCCGGTGGGTGCTGCGTTGAGGGTGAAGGGGAAGAGAGGAGCGCGCCGGCCTGGGGTCAGGCGGCGTCGGCGTCCAGCGACTCGAAGAGCTTCAGCGTCCGCCGCGGAATGTCATCCAGCGCGGCGACGAGCGGCACGGTGAAGCGGTTGAAGGCGGGATCAAAGTGCGGCGGCGCGATGAAGCGAGCCCCCAGCTTGTCCGCGAACAGCGACAGCACGGACGGCATGCGCAGGGCGGACAGGTGGCCCTGGCGGGCCTGGGTGCGCTGCTCCGCGGTGAGCCGGGCGGCCAGGGGGGCCGCGGGCGGCGGGGGAAACTCCCGGGTCCGTACACGGAAGCCGTCGCTGACCCAGCCCTGGCGCGCGGCGGCGAGAAAGTAGAGGTCCGCCTCCTCTTGCGAGTCCGTCTCCATGTTGGCCGCGGCGATCCAGTGGGTGACGCCACGCCGTCGGCTCTCGCGGTACAGGCCGGCTTGGAGACGCAGCACGGCGGAGTTCCGGTGGCTCCGGGTGACGCAGTAGCGAGTGGTCTCCGCGAACACGCGGCCCGGCGCGACGAGCTCCGACAGGTCGAGCTTCTTCTCGATGTCCAGCCCCACGAGGGTGTCCGCGAAGGCCGCCACCTCCGCGTTGGGCGTCAGCAGCCGGGCGGTCGCCACCGGCTCCGCGCCCGAGTAGACGACGACGTGGGAGGTGGTGCGGAGCGTGTCGAAGCAATCCGCTTCACGCGGGGCCCGGGGCCGCTTGGGCCCCAGCATCCGCATCTCCTCGCCAAAAACCCGGTAACGGATGCGGAGCGCGTCATCCAGTTCGCACTGCGCTGTGGCGACACGGCAACTCAATGAAGGCATGGCGGGTCTCGCTTCCACGGTGCTTGCCGGACTTGTGTGTCCGGCCCCGACCTTTCATTCGTCGCTGCCCTGCCGAGTGCGCTCACGGGTTGTCTTTTTTCATCGAGCCCGGCCAACCGCCCGCCACCTCCGCCCGCCCCACCCCGTGGCGCATGGTCCACGTCCCCGGGAGTGGCTCCCTTTGGACAGACGATGGAGGAGGACACCATGACCGAGCAGACGCCCGAGGCCCCGGGAGCCCCTTCCGAACGCAAGCTCCACAAGCTCAGCCCCTTCGAGCTGAAGGACGAGCTCCTCCAGGTCGCGGACGAGGCCGTGAAGACCCGAGAGGCGGTGATGCTCAACGCCGGCCGGGGCAATCCCAACTGGATTGCCACCACGCCGCGCGAGGCGTTCTTCCTCCTGGGCCAGTTCGCGCTCACGGAGAGCCGGAGGGCCTGGGACGTCCCCGAGGTGGGGCTCGCGGGCATGCCCAGGTCCCCGGGCATCGCCAGACGCCTGCATGAGTTCCTGGATGCGAGCGATGACGAGCCCGCCGTGCAGCTGCTGCGCGGCGCGCTGACGTACGGGGAGCAGACGCTGGGCTTCAATCCGGACCGGTTCGTCTGGGAGCTCACGGACGCAGCCATTGGAGACAACTATCCGGTGCCGGACCGGATGCTCACGCACGCCGAGCGCATCGTGCAGGAGTACCTGACGCAGGAGCTGTTCGCGGGACGCCCGCCTTCCGGTCGCTTCGACCTGTTCGCGGTGGAGGGCGGAACGGCCGCGATGACCTACCTCTTCCACTCCCTGATGGTGAACGGCCTGCTGCGCAAGGGAGACACCATCGCGCTGGGCGCGCCCATCTTCACGCCCTACCTGGAGATTCCGCGCCTGAAGGAGTTCAGCCTGCGCACGGTGGACATCTTGCAGAGCGCGACCTCGAAGGACGGCCACCACACCCGGCAGTACCCGGACGCGGAGCTGCGCAAGCTGGAGGACCCGCGCATCAAGGCGTTCTTCGTCGTCAACCCGTCCAACCCGGGCGCGGTGGCGATGCGGAAGGAGTCCGTCCACAAGCTGGTGGACCTGGTGCGCAAGCGCCGGCCGGACCTGTTGATCATCACGGATGATGTCTACGGCACGTTCGTCAACGGCTTCCGTTCGCTGGCCGCGGACCTGCCGCGCAACACGCTGCTGGTGTACTCGTACTCCAAGCACTTCGGCTGCACGGGCTGGCGGTTGGGCGCGGTGGCGCTCCACGAGGACAACATCCTGGACGAGGCGCTGGCGAAACAGCCCTCGTCCCAGCGTGCGTTGCTGGAAGCGCGGTATGGCGCCATCACGTCGCACCCGGGGCGGCTGAAGTTCATCGACCGGATGGTGGCGGACAGCCGGGCCGTGGCGTTGAACCACACGGCGGGCCTGTCACTGCCGCAGCAGCTTCAGATGACGTTGTTCTCGCTGTTCGCGTTGCTGGACAAGGACGGTGTCTACAAGAAGTACTGCCAGCGCATCTGCCAGGACCGGCTCCAGGCCCTCTTCGAGGGCATGGGCATTCCGCTGCACGAGGATCCGCTGCGCACGGCCTACTACCAGACGCTGGATCTGGAAGCCTGGTGTCGCGAGCACATTGGCGAGGACTTCGTCCGTTTCATCGAGGACCACCACGACCCGCTGGAGCTCGTCTTCACGCTGGCCCGTCGCCACGGCGTGGTGCTGCTCAACGGCAGCGGCTTCGACGGACCTCCCTGGTCGGCCCGTGTGTCATTGGCGAACCTGGAGGACGACGCGTATCCACGGATTGGCCGGGATCTCCGGGATGAAGTGCTCCGCGCCATTGATGCGTGGAAGAAGGCCCGCGGGGAACCGCCTCCAGGCCTGCACTGAAACACGTCTCAATGGGATGAAACGGACCCTGGTCTCCATGCACGGAGGCCAGGGTCTTTTTCGATCCCGGGGGATCACGCGAGACCCTGTCCCCAAAGGCAGTACCACCTCCGAGGTAGAGACATGGATCCTCAATCTCGCCAACCTGTTGGCGTGGAAAAGCGACATGTCGCTATCGAACTCAACAGGGCTGTAGCGAACGTTCAGGCGAAACGCAGTCCAACCTGAAGCGGGGGCACGCATGCCGGTGAGGAGTGGGGGATGACCAGTCCATCACGACTTGAGGTGGAGCAACTTCACAAACGAATGTTGGGCCAGGATTCGGACGCGACCCATGACGTCTTCGAGGCGTTCATGGAACCGCTGGTCCACTCGCTGGTGGGCACGCTGAGATGTTCCCGTCACGACGCGAACGAATATGCCGCGGATGCGCTCCTCGCCTACTTCAGGAAGCCCGATGGCTTCGACGCCAACCAGTCCAGCCTCTGGTTCTTCCTGAATCAGATCGCCAGACGGCGCGCCTATGACGCCTACAGGTCCCAGACGAAGCGGACCCTGAGGGAGAACAATCCGCTGACCCTCATCAAAGTTCACCTTCCGGCTCCGAATAACGCCACGGAGGATTTCGTGATCGTCACGGAGCGGCTGGAGCGGCTGTCGGAACGAGTCGAATCCGGAGGTTACCCAGCGCGGGATGTGGCGGGCATGCGCGTCATCCTCCTCAGCGAGGGACGGGTCTCCGAGGAAGAGATGGCCAGCGCGCTGGAAATCTCCCACCTGCCGCTCGCGGAGCGGCTTCCGCTCGTGCGGAGCCACACTGAACGCCTGAGGAGGCTTTTGCGAAGCCTCTACAAGGAGGTTTTCAATGATGAGCGTTGAATTGCTGGATTACGCGGCGAAGCGTAGCGCCACCGAGCCCGGGCTGTTGGGTCAGGTGTTCGCCATCTACCAGTCCCTTGAAGACTGCACGCGGGACGCGCTGGCGGAAGAACTGGGCTGCGACGAGCAGACGCTGAACAGGCTGTCGTTGTGCCGCAGACCCACCGGCGACGCCTTCGCGGAGCAGGTGAAGAAACTCTGCCTCCGCTTCGACCTGGAGCCCTTCGCGCTCGTCAACGTCCTGCGGCAGGTGGAGATCATGGGCTCGGACGTCATCAGTGGCGCCGCCGAGCACGCCCCTGTGCTCCAGCTCGCGGCCCTCGACAAGCGCAAGAAGGACGAGCCGGGATCATGAAACCAGCCTGGCTGAGGGAGGCGGTGGAGGCCAGCGGCCTTCCTCCGCCAGCGACCTATCCCCATGACCTCTCGGCGGACGCGACCATGAGTCTGCGAGTGAGACCCGTGGGGCTGAGGGGTTTGTCTTCTGAATTGGTGCGCCAGTGGTTGGCCAAGAGAGGCCGCGAAGTGGCGATTGGCTACCACCGGGCGATGCATGGCTGCATGGTGGCCTGGGAGGGCAAGGGGTTGGTCTTCTTCGACGAGAACGACCCTCCGGAAGTTCGGCGCTTCGCGATCGCCCACGAACTGGGCCACTTCTTCCTCGACCATCTCCTACCGCGAAGGCGAGCCCTCGACTTCTTCGGGGAGGGCATCAGGAACGTCCTTGACCAGAAACGTCCTGCCACCCGGGAAGAATCTCTCACGGCCGTGCTGGAGGGAGTGCCCATCGGAGTGCAGATCCACCTGATGGACCGAGGCCCTACGGGTGACATTGGCAAGGGCACCATCGCCCGCTCCGAAATGCGTGCAGACCGGCTGGCCCTGGAGTGGCTCGCCCCCTCCACGCATGCACGACAGGTGATGCAGGACGGACCGCAGGACACACAGGAGCAGCGGTTGGCGGCGTACTTCGGGCTGCCCCTGGAGCGAGCGGAAACCTACGCGCGGATCCTCCGCGGCGAGCAAGGCCGCTCTCGTTTTTCCATTGTTTCATTTCTCGGTGAGGAACCAGGGTGACCATGGCCGGCCGCGGACGCTGGGATGACGATGACGACGAGGATTTGAACGGGGACGAGGACTTTCGCGGCAGCTTCCGCGAGGGCCTGGAGCGGACCCTCGACCTGAAGACGTGGGCGGAGGGGCTGGACCTCCAGGCCATCATGCAGCGCTACCGTGACGAAATCGGTGGCGCCATGCTCAAGGAGGACAAGCTCCGGACCATCATCCGCCAGGAACTGTTGCCTCGGCTCCAGACGCGGCCCAACGCCCCCGAGGGCGCGGGGCTCTACCGCATGAGCCCGGAGCAGTTGGCTGACATCCATTCCGGCCTGCTCTTCGCCGGACAGGTGGAGGCCGTCAACGGCATCTCCGTGACGCACGAGACGCTGCCCCTGGACATCACGCAACTCGGCATCGCCGCCATCGGATACGGCGGTACCGCGGGGACTTTTTCCCAGCGGCTGTTCCGCCGCGAGGTGACGGTGGACGCGCCAGACCCCTACCAGGAGGCCCTGGCCTACATCGAACAGCGGCAGAACCGTTCCCATCCAGGGCAGCGGGGGCCGGACAGCCTTTCGCGCCTCGCGCGGCGAGGTATCCGTGCCTACGCGGAGCGCGCCATCCTGGTGGAGAAGCTGAAGGCACCGTGGCGCATGGGCCAGGGCAACCCGCTCGCCCACGAGCTCGTCACCGGCTCCGGCTACGCGGGCCTGCTGGACGCGTCGCTGGGAATGCTCAAGCGGCTGATGAACGACCATCCGAGGTTCATCTTCGTCTCCGCGAAGATGGAGGACCGGGGCTTCCTCACCATGGGTCACGCGCTCGAGGCGGGTGAGTTCGTCATCCTCGAGTCGATGAAGCAGGCAGGAAAGCTCATCCTCGATGGCTGGCAGTACGACGTGGAGGAACTCAAGAAAGCCCGCGCCTTCGTGGACATGTACTCCCACAAGGTCGTGAAGGGTCTGTTCCGCGCGTCGAACAATGCACCTCCGCAGGTCTTCTACGCGCACATCGACCACGCGCACATGGCCGCGTGCGTGGCCATCGCGGACAGCGTGCTGCGTCCCGAACGAGGCTTCCCCATGCTGCTCGACGTGGCGGAGGCCACGTGCCGCAGCGCCTTCGGCGAAGACGGCTTCAAGGGACTGGTCCAGGACGCCTACGCGCAGGCTGATGCTCGTCTTCAGTATTTCAACGGACGCAAACCGAGTCGCTGACTGGGGGGAACCCACAACATGTCTGACAATGGCAACAACAACGGTGCAGTCCGCGGTCCCATGCAAAACGGCGAGGGTCACACGGGCAAGTCCATGAACGGCCACGGTTCCGGTCCCAACGGGCACCGGCCCGGCGCGCCCCACCAGGCCGGACGACCGAACAGCGCGGCTCCCGTGAACATGACGATGAACGGGCAGCGTCCCGCTCCGTCGCCAGGAAGCCAGACCAGGCCGCCTCCCAACGGTGCGTCCTCCACCCCACCTCCTGTTGGTACGCGCGGGCCCAACCCGCAGCAACCGCCCGCGCAGCAACCGCCCCCCGCTGGCGAGCCGCCCCGCAACGAGGTCGTGCAGCCCCTGCCGGACAAGGCGAAGGGTGAAATCGACGCGGCGAAGGAGCGAGCGGAGGCGCTCAAGGCCGACCCGGAGTTGGAGAACGCCGTGGGCTTCACCCACTTCGACACCAGCGCGAGCCACGACAACCTCGTCACCGTCCTGTCCACGAAGGAGGACCTGCACCGGCTGGCATCGCAGACGCTGGTGCGCATCAAGTGCCGCGAGGACGACAAGGCCTACCTGGGTGTCGTCGTCCGGGGGCCGTTCGCGGAGCCGAACGCCGTTCCCGCGAACTCCACCATGGCCATTGGCGTGGTGACCCACGGCAAGAAGCTCACGTACACCTTCGAGTACCACGGCCGCGCGGAGGTGGAGATCCTCGGTGAAGAGGTCGCGGGCGTGCTCAAGCCGCACCGCTTTCGTCCCAGGCCGCAGAGCCCCGTCTTCGTACTCGACGAGGAGGAGAGTGCGAAGGTGCTCGGTGTCAGCGGGGAGATGAGCATTGGCACGGTGGTGGGCTACGAGCGGATGGAGGCACGCATCAACGCCCGCGACAAGTCGGTGCTGCCCCGGCACACCGGCATCATCGGAACGACGGGCGGCGGCAAGTCCACCACGGTGGCCACGCTCATCCACCGAGCGCAGAGCTCCGGCATCGCCACCATCGTCTTCGACGTGGAAGGCGAATACACGCACGTGGACCGGCCCACCGACCACCACGCCATGGTGGAAACCCTCAAGCGCCGGAACCAGAAGCCCGAGGGCGTGAAAGACCTGCACATCCATCACCTGGTCGGCCGCGAGAGCCGCAACCCACGCCACAAGAACAAGCACGCCTTCTCGTTGAACTTCTCCAGCCTGTCGCCCTACGCGCTGGCGGAGATCCTCGACATGTCGGAGGCGCAGCAGGAGCGCTTCCTCAAGGCGTACGACGTCACGAAGCTGCTGCTGGAGGACTTCGAGGTCTATCCGGTGACGGAGCAGGAACGCCGCGACGCTCTGGAGGTGGATGAACTCTCCACCGGGTACCCGAAGATGACCATCCAGCACCTGCTGGACGTCGTGACCGCCTACCTCTACAGCATGAGCGATGAAGGCAAGGCCGAGGGCAAAAGCAAGCCGCGCAGCACCGCGAAGGCAAAGGGGACGATCTCGGACGAAATCGAAGTGTTGAAGGAGGACGAGGGGCCTCCGGGCAACTCGCTGACGCTCTACAGCGTCTTCAAGAACGACCCCGGCAAGGTGATGCGGCGGGTGATGGCGCAGAGCAGCCGCAACGTCATCAGCTGGAAGGCACTGGCCAGCAAGATCCAGCGACTGCGCCGCCTGAACATCTTCGACATGGGCACCACGGAGGGCGTGAAGTACGACACCATGCTCTCGCCAGGGCGGGTATCCGTCATCGACCTGTCGGACACGGAATCCCCCCAGCTCAACAACCTGGTCATCGCGGACATCCTGCGAGGCATCCAGGAGCGCCAGGAGGCCAGCTACGAGAAGGCCCACCGCGAGGGCAAGGACATCACCCCGGTCCTCATCATCATCGAGGAGGCCCACGAGTTCTTGTCCGCCAGCCGCATCGCGCAGATGAAGACCCTCTTCGAACAGGTCGCCCGCATCGCGAAGCGGGGCCGCAAGCGCTGGCTGGGGCTCGTCTTCGTCACCCAGCTTCCCCAGCACCTGCCCTCCGAAGTGCTGGCCCTGCTCAACAACTTCATCATCCATAAGATCACGGACGGGGCCGTCATCAACCAGCTCAAGAAGAGCGTGGGCAGCATCGACGAAAGCCTGTGGAACCGGGTGTCGCGGCTCGCTCCAGGCCAGGCGCTGATGTCGTTCAGTCACTTCACCCGGCCCCTGATGGTGGCCGTGGACCCCGCGCCCGTGAAGCGGCTGCTCGTCGACTGAGCCAATGACACGCAAAGGCGTCGTCCTCGCCCACACGGCGGGGACGACGCCTCCAGCATCACCCAGACGTTGGCGTCCGCTACTCCCAGCGGATGCGCTTGCGAGTGCCGTGGTTGGCGCAGGCGCCCGCGGCCCACGTGCCGCAGTTGCCGCAGACCTGCGCGGACTTGAAGAGCGAGTCATCGCAACAACGGACCGCACATATCGCGACGTCCGCGATACAGGGCTGGACATACTCGAGCGCGCAGAACTGGGCGGTCACCGTTCCAGAGGAGTTCTCCTCCTGGTCCTGCCAGTTGTACCCCGCCATCTCCTCCGCCACCTGCGCCGGCGACGGCGTGTTGCCGCTGGGAGTTTCGGGGGACTCCACCGGGCCTCCACAAGCGCTGACCAGGAACATCGTTACTGCCAACAACGCACCGCGAGCAAAGACACGGGCCATTTCAGGCCTCCAGTTCGTGTACCGCGTTGGGGGTTGCTTCAGATGTTGCGCCCACAGGTATGGCCACTTTTTCCGCTTGGTGGAGCCTTTCAACTTTGTCCGCGGGTGAAATGGGATTGAAACCGAACGAACGACAGCCCTGGTGAGGGAGGATTTGTTGGTTGCCCGGCAGTCATGGCGCGGTCACACCCTGAGTCCGTCAATCCTTGCCCCCTCTCGCGCAATGCTCACGTCACTCAAAGTCCAGGAATCGCAGGAGGCAGGAGCGATATAGAGCCAGCCTCATGCTCGGCTCCGCGCTCCTCGCCTCCGTCATCGTTGCCCAGGCTCCCGTGTCCCCGGCTTCACGTGCCGCGGAGACGCTGGGCCTGGGCCCTGTGCTCGACTCTGTCGTCCATCAGGGAGTGACCTACGTCGCGCTCGGCCGTGGCGGCATCGCCGTGCTCAAGCTCGACGGCGCCGCGCCTCAGCTCGTGCGGCGCATCGAAGAGAGTCGGCGCTTCGTGCGGCTCGTCGTCGTGGGCCAGTCGCTGCTCGCCATCGAGCAGCGCGAGGAGGCCCATGCGTTCTCGCTCGCCACGCCGGAACAGCCCCAGCCGGATTCGCTGGCCTCCGCGCTGGGCGCGGCGCGCGACCTCACCGTCGTCACCCAGGCGCCGCCTCCGCCCCAGGCCCCTCCGCCCACATCCGCCCCCTCCTCCGCGCGGCTCACCGTCACCGCCGTGAAGGATGGCGACGTGACGCTCACCGGGGGTGCCCTGACCGGCCTGGGCGAAGGCACCCGCGTCCGCGTGCGCACGCAGGACTCCCGCGAGGTGGTGCTGAAGGTCATTGAATCGCGCGAGGACTCCGCCATCGCCCGCCTGGGCCGCGGTGAGAACGTGCGCGTGGGCGACACCGCCGTCGTCACCGACGCCCCCGCCACCGCGCGCCTCTTCTTCCCCGAGCCTGGTGTGCCTCGGCTGCGCTACGGCTTCCATGCCCGCCCCTTCCTCGCGCTGGATGCGAAGACGCGGGAGGGCAAGTCCGCTCGCGCGGGCGGCCTGCTCCTGGATGCGTTCATCGCGTGGCGGCCCGGGGACCTGCCCCTGGTGTTGAGCGCGCAGTTGGATCCCGTCGGCTTCGGCCTGGGCACCGGCCTGCGCCACTCGCCGGGCTCCGCGTACGTGGCCGCGGCCTACTCCACCGACTTCCTGGAGGTCGGCATCGGTGCGGGCGCGCTGTTCGGACAGAAGGCGTGCATCACCCAGTTCGACTACGACCCCAACACCTACGAGCCCATCAACCCCAGGACCTTCTGCGACTCCAACGCGGGAGTGTCCTTCCAGCAGGTGCTGCGGCTGGGCGCGCTCGACGGGTTCCACATCGCGTGGAACTCCGCCATCCTCTCGCGCGACAACCAGTTCCGCTTCGGCTCCGGACGCGGCGAGGTCCAGGTGCCCCTCACGCCCAGCCTCTCCCTCTTCGGTGCGGGCGGAGGCTCGGCCAGCGGATGGAACTTCGGCGAGCTGGGCGTGCGCAGCTTCCTCAAGGGCACCGGCGGCGCCGGCACCACCGTGCTCTCCGCCAGCCTGGGCATCGTGTCGCTCTCCGACGGCACCGGCGAGGCCCTCACCGGCCCCTCCATCGCCATCGGCATCGAGCGCCGTCCCTGAGCGTCAGTGGCCGGACGCCATCGACGCGGCGAACTCCTCCGGCACCATCTCGCCGGAGATGGGGAAGTCCTTCGGCGTCCGCTTCCACGCCTTCCCACCCGCCGGGCGGACAGGCCCCCGAGGGAGCTGCCCCAGGCCGATGAGCGTCAGCGACAGCAGGCCCAGCCCCACGGCCCCCGCGGCCAGTTCGTCCACGAGGCCCACCCGGCGAAGGCCGCCCACCCCCAGGAGCGGCAGCGCGGCGACAGGCGTGGCCACCCACGCCAACCACGTGCGCCAGTTCGCGCGAGCGTGTTGCCTCAGTGCGTCGATTGAAGCCATCGGGGCATCCTTCCGGACAGGGGGGTTGTCCAGGAGGATGGGGATGGACCGGGGTCCGGTGAAAGGCCCCCTTGTCGCGCTCGCCTGCTTCCTCACGGGCGGGGCTGGAGTGCTCGCATGACGCCCTCACGCGCCCTGCGCTTTCCCTCCGACCGCTCCGTGGGCTGGCTCCGGGCCCGAGGGCCCCAGTGGCCCGACATGCCGCACGGAATCCTGCTCGGAGACGCGAGGGGCGACATCCCCGTGCCGGACGATTGCGCGCCCAGGCTCCTCGTGGAGTCCACCGCGGCGCGCGACCTCTCCTTCCTGTCGCCGCTCCAACCCGGCGACCTGGACGCGCTGGAGCTCACGCAGACGCAGGTGACGGATGAGCAACTCCGCCACGTCCCCCACCTGAGCGGCCCGCGGAGGCTGAGCCTCTCCGACACGGACGTGACGGACCGGGCGCTCATGCACCTGCGCCCGTGGGTCGCTCTCCAGTGGCTCACGCTGTGGTGGTGCCGCGGCATCACCGACGCGGCCGTGCCCGACCTGCTGGCCCTGCTTCAGGCCTTGCGGCGGGTAAAGCCTTCCGCGCGCAGCTTCTTCATCAGCCGGTCCGCGGCGGCCTTCGACTGCCACTCATGCGCGAAGCGCTTGGAGGACGTGCGCCCTTGAGTCCCCAGGTCGCCCTTGCGGACGTTGAGCACGTGGCGAGCGACCCGAACCCCCTGGAACCGGCCATCCTCGTGCGCGTAGAGCACCTCGCCCTTGCCGCCCGCGGGCTTCTTCGGCGCCACCAGGGGCTTCGCGTCCTTGAGGCTCACGTCCAGCCAGGCCGCGCGACGTACGCGCACCTGGGGCTTCGTGCCGAAGACGAACGTGACGTGCCAGCGAGCCTGGGCCTCTGACTCGAAGAGGGCCTCCCCCCACGAGCGGTACCCGGATGCGGGCGTGCGCGGCAGGAAGGGCTCCACCGTGCGGAGGAACGCGAGGTACTCCTTCTCCGACCGCTCGTAGCCGAGCAACCGCGTCGACTCCGGCAGCTCCAGTTGGAGTTCGCCCGCCTTCGTGGGCCCCTTCAGGAGGACCGCGTCGAGGAAGACATTCCTCCCCTGGAGCGCCGCGCACTGCTTCCAGAACTCCGCGGACACACGCACGTTGCGTGCGCTCTCAAGCCTTGTCGAATCACCCATGGTGCGAGACCGCAGCAAGCACGGCCCGCTGGGGACACGGCCGCGATCAGCCGCTCAGCGCCCGCACGCGCGCCGCGAGGTTCTGCGTGAAGAGCCGGTAGATGTGCAGCGAGGCCGCGTCGTGCGTGGCCAGGAAGTGCTGGAAGCTCTCGCGGGTGATGCGCAGCGCGCGCACGGCCGTCTTCGCGCGCACGTTCGCGGACACGGGGCCGTCCTGCACGAGTGAAATCTCCCCCAGGAAAGAGCCCGGCCCCAGCGTGTTGAGGTGCCGCGCGTTGGGCTCATTCCCGGAGTAGACGTCCACGGTGCCCTCCAGCAGCACGAGCAGGCCCGTGCCGGGAGCGCCTTTCTCCAGCAGCACCGTGCCCGGCGTGGTCGTCACGGGCCGCGCCAGGCGGTATAGGTCCTTCATGTCCTCCAACGGCAGCTCGCCGAAGATGGGAATGGCCTTGAGGAAGCGGTAGCCGCTGGCCTCCGGCACGGTCGCGCCCGCGGCCAGCCGCGCGAGGAGCGCCTCCGCCTCCACGTCCAGGCCCATGCGCCGCAGGAGCCGCGCCTTCTCCGTCACCAGCACGGGATCCGCGCGCAGGTGATCGGAGCTGCTCAACGCGTCCGCCAGCACCGCGAGCGCCCGGTGCGTGAAGCCGCCGGCATCCAGCACCTTGCACGTGCGCAGCACGGCTTCGACGTAGCGAGGATCCTCCGCGAGCACACCCCCCAGGGCCTCGGCCTCCGCGTGGGCCTGTCCCAGCTCCTGGTAGAGGTCCGCGGCCTCGAAGGGGCGGCCCAGGCGGACCAGGCAGTGCGCCATGGACTCGCGGGCGCCCAGGCCCCGGTAGACCTCCAGCGCGCGCTCCAGCGCCCCACCCCGCTCGAAGGCCGCCGCGGCGCGCTCCACCTCGCCCGCGCGCAGATACGCCTCCGCGGCCGCCACGTGCTGACCGCCCTGCGCGTACAGGTCCGCCACGGACACATCGTCACCGCTGCCGTCCAGGAGCCGCGCCGCGCCCGTGAAGTCCCGCGCCCGGCGCAGCACGTCCACCAGCCAGTGGCGCTCCTTCACCGATCCCTGCGCGGCCTCCTTGCGAAGCCGCTCGCGCTGCGCCGCGCCCAGCTCCTCGTAGAGCTGTGCCGCGCGTTCCGGCTCGCCTTGCGCCGCCAGGGACTGCACCACCTGGAGCGTGCTGCCCCGCAACGAACCGCCCCGACTGCTGCCCGCAGTATCGCCTGCCATGTCACACGTCCCTTCCCAGGCCCGCACCGTTGGGGCGGCGCGCCCGGTTCCGCCAGCGCCTGACAAACCAGGAACCCGGGCGTAAAGCCAGTCTCGACCGGCCCCCCCGTGGCCCTGGAGACACCGGGTCCGGTAGGGTCCGGGCATGGTTGTTCCCGTCCTGGCCGGGGTGGCTCCGGACCATCTCCCCGGGCCCTCGCGCCCGCGCTCCTGGTACCTGGTGGCTCCATCCGCGGCCCTGCGGCCCGGCCACGCGATGGGCGTTCAGGTAGGTGGCCAGGAGGTGGTGGTGTTCCGGAGCCAGCAGGGCCGGGTCCACGCCCTGTCCGCGCACTGTCCCCACCTGGGAGCGCACCTGAAGCACGGCACCGTCCAGGGCGAGCTGCTGCGCTGTCCGCTGCATCATTGGAGCTTCGACGGACTGGGCCACTGCCGAGCCGTACCCGGCCGAAGCGACGTGTCCGCCCTGCCGGGGCCCCGGGCATGGCCGGTGGAGGAGCGCTTCGGCGGAGTGCTCGTGTTCAACGGACCCGAGGCGCTGTTTCCCCCACCCGACCTGGGAGGTGGGGAGCACGTCTGGAATGTAGGACCTCCGGTGACGGTGGGCTGTCCGTGGCTGCCGCTCGCGGCGAACTCGTTCGACCTGGACCACCTGCGTACGGTGCACCACCGGGAGCTGTGGGACACGCCGACCTGGGAGACGCCGGACCGGTACACCCTGCGGCTGCGCTACACGTCGCGCGTCATCGGCACGGGCACGAGTGACCGGCTGATGAAGGCGCTGTCGGGCAACCGCATCCGGGTGGAGCTCACGCTGCACGGCGGGACGTTGATTTCAGTGAAGAGCGACCTGGGCCGGGCGAGGGGGCTGCTGCTCGCGAGCCTGACGCCGGTGGCGGAGGGGACGTCGGTGCGGCTCGCGGTCGCGGCGAGGCGGGGGCGGATCCCGGGCGCGGCGGCGATGGTGCTCGGGGTGTCTCGGTGGCTCTACACGTCGTTCTTGCGGCGCGACTTGTCCGTGTTGGACGGCATGCGCTTCAACGTCGCGACGGCGACGGCGGACCCGGTGATGCGCCAGCTGCTCGACTTCGCCGTGGGCCTGCCCGAGGACGGGGACGATGCGCGCCGATGACGCTCCGCCGATCCCCGCCGCGCTCAACGCGGTGCTGCTCGTCACGGCGATGGGCGCGGGGACGCTGTGCCTGTGGACAGCGTCGCACGCGGAGGCCCTCTGGGTGCGGCTGGTGGCGGCCGGGGTGTTCTCCTACGTGAACAACACGGTGTTCTCGCTGTTGCATGAAGCGACGCACGGAGTGCTGCATCCCTCGCGGCGGTTCAACGACATGCTGGGCCGGCTGGCGGCGACGTTCTTCCCCACGTCGTTCACGTTGCAGCGCGCGTTCCACCTCACGCATCACCGGCACAACCGCTCCGCGCGCGAGCAGTTCGACTACCTGCACCCGGGCGACCACCGCTTCCTCAAGTATGCGCAGTGGTACGTCATCCTGACCGGCATCTACTGGCTGTTCGTACCGCTGGGAGCGCTGGTGTTCGCGCTCGCGCCAGGCCTGCTGCAAAGGCTGCGAGGGCCGGGGACGCGCTACGGGGAACAGACGGGCGCGGACGCGTACCTGGGGCGGCTGGAGGATGCACCGGGGACAGCCATCCGAGCGGAGGTGTTGGGGATGGTGGCAGTGCAGTCAGGTCTGGCGTATGCGCTGGACCTGACGCTCGTGGGGTGGGCTCTTTGCTACGCGGCGTTCGCGGTGAACTGGAGCTCGCTCCAGTACGCGGACCACGCGTGGTCGCCGCTGGACGTGCGTGAAGGCGCATGGGACCTGAAGGTCGCGGCGCCAGTGCGTTGGGTGTTCCTCAACTACCACTACCACCGAGCGCACCACCGGTACCCGCAGGTGCCCTGGCTCTACCTGGGCCGCTACGTGGACGAGAGCGTGCCCCGGCCATCCTTCCTGGGCATCTGGCTGTCCATGTGGCGCGGGCCCCGGCCGTTCCCGGAGCAGTCGAAATGAGCGCGTCCGCTGAGAAGGAAGCGCACACGGAGGGTCCACTCTTCGGCTGGCCAGCGCGGGATGAACTGAAGCGCACGGGCGCGATGACGTGCGGTTTCGCGCTGTTCTTCCTCGCGATGTACGGCGGCGCGAGCTGGGTGACAGGCTTCTATTCCGGCGGTCTGCGCGTGGACCTGCCCGTCGAGCAGCACATCCCGTTCATGCCTGGCTGGGCCGCCGTCTACGTCAGCATGGACGTGCTGTTGCTCCTGTCCCTGTTCATCTTCCGGACGTGGAGACAGATGCTCCCCTTCGCGATGGCGTTGTGCGCGGAGACGGTGCTGGGAGCACTCTGCTTCCTCGTCCTGCCGGTGGAGGTCGCGTGGCCGCCGCGCGCCGTCACCGGAGTCTGGGCATCCATCTTCCAGGCCGCGGACACGATGAACCTGGAGCGCAACTACCTGCCGTCGCTCCACGTCGCCTTCGCCTGCACGGCGGCCCTGGCCTATCGCGAGCGTTCAGGACCGGTGGCGAGCACCATCTTCGCGCTGTGGGCCCTGGCCATCGCGGCGTCCACGCTGCTCATCCACGAGCACCATCTGGTGGACGTGCTCGCGGGAGCATTGCTCGCCTGGGGCACGTGGCGTGTCGTGGCGCCCCGGGTCCGGCAGGAAGCATTCCTCGAAGCCGTGCGGGTGGAAGCCCTCTGCGCGAGGGAGATGTACCGCTTCGCGCGCAGGCATCCGCGTTACGGGCTCATCGCGCTCGCGCTGTATCAGCAGTCGCTGGGACGCTGGCGCAAGGCGCGACGCGCACGGGCGGGGTTCTGCTTCCTCCAACTGGTGGATGACGTGCTGGATGGAGACCGTCCCGTCGGAGGCGAACCGCTGGACGCCATCGACGCGCTCCTGCGCACGCTGGAGACCGGAGCGCCAGGCCCCGCCACGGAGTTCCACGACACCGCGGTGTCACTGGGCCGGGTACTGCTCACGGAGCTGACCGAACCGGCGGCCCGCGAGCAGGTGTTCGAACTGGTCCGCACCATGCGCCGGGACCGGGAGCGAGTGCGCGATGGGCACTGGTGGGACGCGGCGACGCTCCAGACCCAACTCGGAAACACCTTCCGGCTGTCCGTGAGCCTGCTGCTGCACGTCGCGGCCGCGCAGGTACGAGCAGATGACGCCCCTTCCCTGCTCGCGGCGTTGGGATGGTGCTCGGTGATGCGCGACCTGAAAGAGGACCTGGTTCAGGGACTCTTCAACGTGCCCGCGGACGTCGCCACGGAGGTGCGCGCCCAGGGACATGATCCCCAGGACTTCGAATCACTGCTCAGGGCGAAAGCCGGACGGGCCTGGGTGCGCGATGAGTACCAGCGAGCCCGCGCGCTGCTCGACCGCTCCGCGAAGGAACTGGCCCAGCTGGAAGGCAGGCAAGGCGTAGCACTGCTGCGCCTCTTCCACAGGTCGGTGGAAGGCTTCTGGGCCCGGAAGCTGCCGCGTCGCATGCCCTTCCTGCGCCAGGCGCCGGTGCTCGAAATCTCCTGAGTCCTTCACGCGCGGTCGGCCTCCATCCGCGTGGAGCGAGGCCACTGAGCACGACGCGGTGCATGCGTTGACGCGAAGCAGGCGGAGGCATCTGCTGGACGCATGTCCGACTCCTCCCCTTCCATTTCCAGCGCCCGTCCGGTGGATGCCTCCGAGCGGCTGCCGCTCCTGGACGTGCTGCGCGGCTTCGCGTTGTGGGGCGTCTTCGTGTCGAACAGCTTCGCCTGGTTCAGCGGCCGGGTCCTGATGCCGCGAGAGCAGACCCAGGCACTGGCGGCACCACCCTTCGAAGCGGCCGTCACGGCGCTCTACCACTTCTTCGTGAACCAGAAGTTCGTCACGCTGTTCGCCTTCCTCTTCGGGCTCGGGTTCTCCATCCAGCTGACACGGGCCGAGTCACGCGGAGCCTCCGTCGTCCCGGTGTACTCACGGCGGCTGTTGGTGCTGCTGGGCATCGGGGTGGTGCATCTCACGGCGCTCTGGGCGGGAGACGTGCTGTCCACCTACGCCCTGCTGGGCTTCGCGTTGCTCCTCTTCCGGAACCGTTCGGACCGGACGCTGCTGGCGTGGGTGGGCCTGTCGGTGGTGGTGGTGCCGTTACTGGTGCCGGCGCTCCTGCACTTCGGTCCCATCCTGCTGCACAGAGCTCAGGCGGCGGCCGACGCCGCGAAGGCCACGGAAGCCATGGAGGCCCAGACGCGGGAGCAACTGCTGCTCGGACTCAAGAGCGACTCGCTCTGGACGACGCAGGCAGCGAACGCGCACTTCCTCCAGTACATGCTGCCCACGCTGAAGCGGCTGCTGTGGATGATCTTCATCCTGGGCCGGTTCCTGCTGGGGCTGCTCGCGGGCCGACACCTGTTGCTCCAGGACGTGGAGCGCCACCGCGCCTGGCACCGGAAGATGCTGGGCTGGGGGCTGGTGCTGGGCGTGCTGGGAAATGGCGCGGGAGTGGTGGTCCAGCACCTGCGGCTCGCGGGGTTGTTGGACCCGTCGAAAGCCCACTGGATGTTCACCCTGTCCGCGATCCAGGAGATGGGCTACCTGGGCCTCGCCGCGGCCTACGTGGCCGCCTTCGCCCTGCTCTTCCAGACGGAGCGCTGGCGCAGATGGCTGAGCATCCTGGCCCCGGTGGGGCGCATGGCGCTCAGCAACTATCTGATTCAGACGGTCGTGAGCCTCTGGCTGTATGACGGCTGGGGGTTGGGGCTCATCGGGAAGCTGCCGCCGTCACATTGCGTGGCGCTGACCCTGCTGGTGTTCGCGATCCAGATTCCACTCAGCCACGCCTGGCTGTCGCGCTTCCGCTTCGGTCCGGCCGAGTGGCTGTGGCGCTCGCTCACCTACGGCCAGCGCCAGCCCATGCGGCTCGCGCTCAAACCGTCGCCGGCCGGCGTCCCCGGCGTCCGATGAAGAAACCCGCCCCAAGCGCGGCGACCGCGACCAGTGCACCGAAGCCCATGGCGGCGTTCTTCACCTTCGTGAGCAGGGGGTTGTCGAACACGTTGGTGGAGTAGTGGAACGCGGCGATGAGCCACTGATCGCCCTCCTTCACCAGGGTGCAGGTCCACCGTCCATTGACGACGAGGTCCGTGCCGTCGTTCAGGATGTAGTGGTCCAGCGAGGAGCCATACGCGACGCCCGAGTTGCCATAAAGGCGAGTGAGCGCATCCACGTCGAACTTCGCGGTGACCTTCTTCACGACGCTGTTCGGGCCGCCCAGCATCTCCGCGTAGTACGCGCGGATGGCGTCCTTCCCCACGCGAACATCGTTGTTCATGGTGGAGAACACGACGTCCGGGTGCAGGTGCGACAGCAACCGGTCCAGGTCCTGCTTGTTGAGCGCGTCCTCCATGTCCTGCTTGATGCCGCGCAGTGCCTGATGCGTCGCTTCATCGCCAGAAGCCACCGCCGCCGGAGCCACGGCATCCTGAGCCCCCGACACAACGGGGACCGCGACGAACAGCAACGCCAGGAGACCTACGAGCCGGGTGCGCACCATCGAAGCTCCATGAAGGAAGAGGAAGGCGAGCATCCTAAGCAGGTCGCCCGAGGTTCGTTAACAAACCCGTCGATTCAATGGTCCTCGTGATGACGCGTGCCGCACGAAGCGCGGCGGTGGGCCGCGACGGCGTGCATGCGCGGAAGCCAGGATGGGGCCACGGAGGGAGGTCCCCACCCAGGGCCGGTTGCCTCAAGACCTGTCCGACAGTCGGACAGGCCTCCGCAGCATGGGCCCCAGACCGCACCAGGCCAGAAGGCGAACGAAGTCGCGCCCGCGCAGTCGCCAATGTGGACCACCGACAGAGGCGCCCGCCCGGGCCCGGTTGCCTCAAAACCTGTCCGACTGTCGGACAGGTTTTCGCCGCCCGGGTCCCGGACTGCGGCCCATCCGATGACACGGATTGGTGGGCCCGCGCTTCCATGTCAGACCCCTGTGGTTGGATGGCGATGCTGGGACGAGGAGGGGGAGTGGGGATGGAACGGCGAGGACTCGTGGCCTATGTGGAGGCGCAAATCGAGCGCGACATCGCGCTGGGGCGGCTGCACCCGAGCGGACAATTCGGCTCCGAAGCGAAGCTGGCGCGCCGCTATGAGGTGTGTCGGGGCACCATCCGTGAGGCGCTGCGGCGGCTGGCGGCGCGGGGCTTGGTGGTGCAGCGCCCCGGTCGCAAGACGCGCGCGGTGCCGCTGGATGAGTCGCTGACGCTGGAGAATCTGGGGCTGGCGCTGCATGACGCGAGCAACCCGGATGCCCGGTGGCTTCTGGAGGGCTACTTCAGCCTCAAGCGGCAGGTGCTGTTGGAGCTTCTGGCCGACTGCTGCGCGAAGGCCTCGGACCTTGACCTGGACCGGCTGGGGAGCACGTGCTACCAGCTCCAGGACGCGGCGCGCTGGGAGTCGGGGGAAGTCTGCGCGTGGGCGGAATTCGAGTTGCTGCGGCATGCGGCGCGGGTGGCGGCGCGTCCCGGGCACGTGCTCCTCGTTCAATCCCTGCAGCGGGCCTTCCTGGGAGGAGCCGCCCAACTGCTGCCGCTCATGGGCGGAGCGGCGCTGCGTGAGTGGGCCTTCCGCGCGATGGCGATTATGAACGAGCGCGACGTGCAGGCACTTCAGCATGAGTTGCCAGCGCTGCTGAAGGCGCGCGATGAGCGCGTGCTGAACGCATTCGCCCCTGCGCCCCAGGAACCTGCGTCCCCCGAGGCCCCATGCGCTCAGGAGGACCTGCTCAACACCCCACTGTCAGCGACCGGCCAGGACGATGCATTGGAGACACACCCCAGCGTCGAGGACGGTGCCGTCGATCGCCTTCCTCCAGCCGCCGCACAGGACGAGACGCGGGAGGCACTCCCCACTCCATCCGTTGAGCAGGACGATGTGAGCGAGGAACAACTCCGCGTGGAGGAGAACTCGCAAGGAAGACGTGATGGACGCCCGCCAATCCCTCCTTTGCCCCCGGATAACCCATAAGAGGTATGGCCACGAGGGATCCAACCGATTGTAGTTCTGGACGTCGCCAGTCTGTTCTCACTGCTGGCACGACCTGGGCTCGACGGGTTGCAGGGGGATACCGTGGACGCGAATCAATTGCTGGAGCTGGTCAAGCGCTATCAGGACTCCAAGTCCTTCATCTCCAACGAAGAGACCGCCAAGCTGGCGCTGGTGGTCCCCTTCATCCGGCTGCTTGGCTATGACCCCGGCTTTCCTCGGGAGGTTCGCCTCGAATACGCGGCGGACTTCGTCCAGGGCGACGGCAAGAAGCTGCCGGACCGCATGGACTTCGCCATCTTCGACCAGACGGGACAGAAGCCCCTCATCGTCATTGAAACCAAGCCCCTGGGCACGGACCTCAAGTCGCGCGCCCAGCAACTGGCCCGCTACCTCTCCCAGCTCCCGGAGCTCCACTTCGGCATCATCACGGATGGGTGCCACTACCTGTTCTTCGGAGACCTGGAGAACCCCAACGTCATGGACCCGGAGCCCTTCTTCACGTTCTCCCTGGAGGACACGAAGTCGGACTGGGCCAAGGTCGCGAAGTTCCTGTCCAAGTTCAGCCGCGAAGCCTTCAACGCCACGACGCTCATCACCGACGCGGAGAACAGCCGCTACCGCCAGGGGATGATCGACAAGCTGTCCGCCGCCCTCAAATCACCCGGCGAACACGAGGGCTTCCTCAAGTGGCTCACCGAGGACATCTACAAGGGGAAGCGGACAACCGCCGTGATGGAACGCCTCGCGGAGGTCGCGAAGGAGGCCATCGAGCCCACCCTCCTCCGCGTCATGGGCGACGACTTCCTCGACAAACTCAAGGAGCGCATCCAGCGCTTGAACGAAGGCACCGAGGCACCCGCCGCCAAGGACGGGCCCAACGTAGTGAAGGCGGACAGCGCGAAGCCGTTTGAGTCGGAACCCCGGGCCTCGGGTGACGACAAGACACGCGCCGCCGTGGAGACCACCGAGGAGGAGCTGGCCTTCTTCGGCGTCGTCCGGGACATCTGCACCAAGAACGGCCACGCGGCGGAGGACGTCCTCTACCGGGACACCTCGAACTACTTCAACGTGTCCTTCAAGAAGCCCACGAAGTGGTTCGTGCGGTTCTTCGGCAATGGCAAACGCAAGTGCATCGCCACCTGGGTCCCCGTCGAGGAGGCGAAAACACTCGCCGCGGGGTTCGAGGTCGAGGCGTCCCCCGCGGCGTTCGGTATCAGCCGGGTCTACATCCAGACGATTCCAGAGGTGTGGGCGCTCAAGACCCTGGTCGCCCGGAGCCTGGAGCTGTCCCTCACCGTCAAGGAGGAGGCGCCCGCGGAGCCCACTCTCAAGGTGGTCGCCAGCCAGTAGCGGCTCCGCTGATTCACACCGCAGGCAGCGGCTTCACCGTGAGCGCCTTCGACGCGAGGAACTCCGGGTTGAACACCTTGGAGGCGTAGCGGCTGCCGTGGTCGCACAGGAACGTGACGATGCGCAGCCCCTGTCCCTGGTGCTTGCGCGCGACCTCCCATGCGGCCCGCACGTTGAGGGCCGCGGAGGTGCCCACCACCAACGCGTCCTCGCGCGCCAGGTGGTAGAGCATCTCCAGCATGTCCTGGTCCTCCAGGCGCATCGCTTCATCCACGCGCGCCTGCCGGAAGTTCTCCGTCAGCCGCATGATGCCAATGCCCTCCGTGATGGAGCTCCCCGCCGTCTCCATCTTCCCCGTGCGCACCTGGCAGTAGAGCCCCGACCCCGGCGGATCCACCAACACCACTCGCAAGGCCGGGTTCTTCTCCTTCAGGTAGCGGCTCGTGCCGGACAGCGTGCCGCCGCTGCCCACGGACGCCACCAGCACGTCCACCTTGCCTTCCGCCTGCTCCCAGATCTCTGGCCCCGTCGTCTCGTAGTGGAAGTCGCCGTTCGCCGTGTTCTCGAACTGGTTCATCCACGCCCAGCCGTTCGCTTCCGCCAACGCCCGCGCCTGGTGGAAGAAATGCGAGGGATTGGAGAACGGCACCGGCGGCACCCGCCGCACCTCCACGCCCATTGCCTCCAGGTACTCGTATTTCTCGCGCGCCTGATTGTCCGGCATCGTCACCACCACGCGATAGCCGCGCTCGCGCCCCAGCAGTCCCAGGCCAATGCCTGTGTTGCCCGCGGTGCCTTCGACGATCGTGCCGCCGGGCTTCAGCTGCCCCGTGGCTTCCGCGCGTTGAATCATCCCCTTCGCGGCCCGGTCCTTGATGCTCCCGCCCGGGTTCATGAACTCCGCCTTGGCGACGATGTCGCAGCCCGTCTGACGGCTGAGCGAGCCAATGCGCAACAGCGGCGTGTTCCCCACCGCATCCCAGAGCGAACCCATTCGTGGCGCCATGTGCGTCCTCCCCGAACTACAGCTTGCGCATCCGCACGCGGCGGACCTTGTGGTCGCTGCCCTTCACCAGGATGAGCCTCGCCCGTGAACGCGTGGGCGCGATGTTCTCCGCCAGGTTGGGCCCGTTGATCTCCGCCCACACCGACGCGGCCCGGGCAATCGCCTGGTCGCGCGTCAATTCAGAGAAGCGCCGGAAGAAGGACCGCTCGTCGCGGAACGCCGTCTCCCACAGGCGCAGGAAGCGCTCCACGTACCAGTGGCGGATGTCCGTCTCGCTCGCGTCCACGTAGATGGAGAAGTCGAAGAAGTCCGACAGGAACGTCTGCGGCAGCCGCCCGCCCTCCACCGGCCCCGTCTGCAGGACGTTGAGCCCCTCCAGGATGAGGATGTCCGGCTGCCGGATGGACTGCGCCTCCTCCGGCACGATGTCGTAGACGAGGTGCGAGTACACCGGCGCCGTCACCTCCTCGCGCCCCGCCTTCAGCTCCGCCAGGAAGCGCACCAGCGCGCGCCGGTCATAGCTCTCCGGAAAGCCCTTGCGGTTCATGACGCCCCGCTCGGCGAGCACCCGGTTCGGATAGAGGAACCCGTCCGTCGTCACCAGCGCCACGCGCGGATGGTCCGGCCAGCGCGCCAGCAGCGCCTGGAGGATGCGCGACGTCGTGCTCTTGCCCACCGCCACGCTGCCCGCGATGGCGATGATGAACGGCACCTTGCGCACCGAATAGCCCAGAAACGCCTGCTGCGCCGCCCACAGCGACTGCGCTGACGCCACCTGCAGGTGCAGCAGTCGCGACAGCGGCAGGTAGACGTCCTCCACCTCCTGGATGTCCAGCCGGTCCCCCAGGCCCCGCAGCTTCTCCACCTCCTCCGCCGTCAACGTCAGCGGCGTGGAGGCCCGGAGCTCGCGCCACGCGTCGCGGTCCAGGTCGACGTACATCGATGCGGCGCGGGGCTTGGTCACGGACATGCCACCCAGCATGAACCAGACCGCCCCGGATCCGGCAAGTGAAGGTAACAACAGGTCTTCCCTGCGATTCTTGACAGCAAGACTTTCCCGCCGCCAACGTGCCCGTCCGCATCCCGGTCGCGCCCGACGGACGCGGGGGCACTCCGCCCTCCCGGAGCCTGTCCCCCGAGGTCCACGCGTGTCCATTTTCTGCGCCCCCGCCCTCCTCGCCGCCACGGGCCTGCTGCTCGCCGCCCCCCGCGTTCACGCCCAGGCCGCCGAGCCTCCCAAGGCCGCCGAACCTCCCAAGGCCGCCGAGCCGCCAGTCATCAACGTCTCCGAGGAAGGCTTCACGCTGTCGTCCGCGGACAAGGCCTTCGTGCTCAAGCTGCGCGGCCAGCTCCAGGGCGACGGGCGCTTCTACTTCGCGGACATCGACCGAACCGGCACCAACACGTTCCTCGTGCGGCGCGTGCGCCCCATCCTGGACGGGACGCTCTTCGGCTTCATCGACTTCCGCCTCATGCCGGACTTCGGCGTCAATCAGCCGATCATCCAGGACGCGTTCATCGACTTCCGTCCAGGGGAATGGGTCCGCCTGCGCGCGGGCCGGTTCAAGACGCCGTTCGGACTGGAGCTGCTCCAGTCCGACATGGACAACCCCTTCATCGAGCGCTCGCTCACGGTGGACCTGGTCCCCAACCGCGACGAGGGCCTGGAGCTGCACGGCGAGGGCGAAGGCGGCCGGTGGCAGTACTCGCTGGCGGTGGTGAATGGAGACCCCGACGGCGCCAGCACCGACACCAATCCCGACGACAGCTTCGACCTGGTCGCCCGCGTCTTCGCCCTGCCCTTCAAGGGCCGCGAGCCGGCCTTCCTCCAGGGACTGGGGCTGGGCATCGCGGTGACGCGCGGCCTCCAGTTCGGCACCGCCACCAACACCGGGCTCGCGCCCTTTCGCAGCACGGGCCAGGAGATCATCTTCAGCTATCTCAACAACGCGAACACCGGAGAGACGGTGACGGCGCACGGCCAGCACCTGCGGCTCGCGCCCCAGGGCTACTTCTACTGGGGCTCCTTCGGCCTCCTCGCGGAGTACGTGCGCTCGTCACAAGAGGTGCGAATCGCGGACGCACGCGCGCGGCTGCGCAACCACGCGTGGCAGACGTCGGTGTCGTGGGTGTTCGGAGGGAAGGCGTCCTTCGAAGGCGCCCGGCCCACGACGCCCTTCGACCCGAAGACGCTCAAGGGCGGCGCGCTGGAGGTGGCGGCGCGCTACCACGCCCTGGACATTGACGACGCCGCCTTCCCCCGCTTCGCCAACCCCGCGCAATCCGTGAGCGCGGCGAGCGGCTTCGGCGTCGCCACGACGTTCGCCTTCAACCGGCGCGTGCGCTTCGCCATGAACTTCCACCGCACGAACTACGAGGGCGGCGCTCCGGATGGCGCCGACCGCCCTCCCGAGAACGTCCTCATGTCCCGCTTCCAGCTCACGTTCTGAAACCCCGCCCGCGAGTCGTGAAACATTTGGTGACGCCGGGTGTCATCCGGCGGCTTCGTCCTGGTGCGTCTTGAAGCGCCCACGTCAGGTGCACGACGCTCCCGCCGCCCGCCACGGGTGGCCCTTGCCCGTGGGCCGCTCCCGCGGACTCCGCCGAGAGGATGCATGCCCGCGAACGTGTTCCCGCAACGCCCGACGCCTGTCCGCTCCCCGTCCCTGTCGAAGGCGCTCACGCGCGCCGCGCTGCTCGGCCTCCTGGGCCTGGGTGCACCCGTGGCCGCGCAGCAGCCCCAGGCGCCCATCACGGAGGACGTGCCACTCCCGGTGCAGCCGCTCCTGCCCGACAGCCGCGTCTACTTCACCACCCTCAACGTGGTCCGCTACAACCCGCTGGGGCTCGAGTCGCAGAACCGGCTCGTCTACCAGAAGCGCCTCTCCGACAGCCCTTCCCTGCTCCTGCGCGACACGTACGCCAGCGCCGGCGCGAGCCTCCGGCTGAGTCCCGCGTTCTTCAAGCTGGGGCCCGTGGTGGAGCTGCAACCGCTGGCGATCTTCAACGTCCGCGCCGGCTACGAGTACGTCCAGTTCTTCGGCACCTTCGGCAGCGTGCAGTCCTATCCGGACTCCTTCCAGCCCTACGACGACGACCTGCGCAGCGCGACCAATGACACCGCCTACGGCACTTCCGGGCACCACTTCTTCGTGGAGCCCATGCTCCAGGCGAAGGTGAAGTCCCTGGCGCTGCGCTCGAAGCTGGCCATCGAGTACTGGAACATGTCGCTGCGCGACGGCGGCACGCGCGGCACGTTCTACGACCCGACGCTGGACACGCTGGTGCCCGGCAAGGGCTGGGTGCTCGCCAACGACACGGACCTCCTCTGGCTGGCCGGACAGTGGACGCTGGGCGCCCGGCTCTCCGCGGTGTGGCCCCGCTACGACGAAGACACCAACGCGGTGGAGCCGCTGCCCGGGCGAAAGCTGCCCACCAACTCGCACGTCCGCGTGGGCCCGCTCGTCGCGTATGCCTTCGACACGAAGCCGGGCGGCGTCATGAGCAAGCCCACCGTGCTGCTCATGGCCGGCTGGTACCTCAAACATGAGAACCGCATGAATGCCATGCCCTACCTGCTGGGCGGCTTCTCCTTCACCACGGAGCTGCTCTCCGGCCGCTGACCGCGCCCCGCGGACTGTTCAGGCATCAAAGCCCCACTGCCCTCCAGGGCAGTGTGCCTGTCGAAGGGTCGTTCCTAACTCGCACTGTCTGTCTTTGGGGACAGCGAGGTGGGGACACATGGGAACGACTCGCAGGGTGATGGGCTGGCGGCTTCTTTGGGGCGCCGTGATCGCAGCGGCGCTTGGCGGGTGCGGACCCTCGGAGGCCCCCGAGGCGTCCGCACGGACGCAGGAGGCGGCACTCTCGGGGGGAGCCTTCGCCTGGGTGAAGCACCTGGGGTCCCCCCGGTTCGACCAGGCCCACGCGGTGGCTTTCGACCGCGACGGCAACGTCCTCGCGCTGTTCCTCTACCAGGGCAGCGTGGACCTGGGCGCGGGTCCCGTCGGCTCCGGGAACCCCGACAGCTTTGGCTTCGCGGTGGCGAAGTACACGACGGCCGGCGCGCTCTTGTGGACCCGCGCCTATGAAGGCGTGCTTCCTCCTGGCGGACAGAACTTCGTCGACGCGGTGGCGCTCACGGTGGACCGGGAGCGCAACGTCCTCGTCGCGGGGAGCTCGAACGAGCCCATCGACCTGGGAGGGGGACTCCAACCGGCAGGCGCCTTCCTGCTGAAGCTGCGCAAGACGGGGCAGTTCCAGTGGGCCCGGCACTTCACGGGCAACATCTCTCCCCAGGACCTGGTCACCGACTCGCAGGACGGCATCGCCATGACGGGCAACGCCTTCCGCACGGTGGACTTCGGCCAGGGGCCCAACTCCTCGCAGGTGACGGACGTCGTGACCGCCTTCCTCACGAAGTTCAATGCCGCCGGCGCGGCGCAGTGGACCGTCCGCGAGCAGTTGATCCTGAGCAGTGGTGCCAGCGTCGCGGTGGATGAAGCGGACGCCTTCTACTTCGCGGGAATCCTGTACCCTGACCCGGAGGTCTGGAAGGTGACCCCCTCGGGCACGGTGGCGTGGACCCGGTCGCTGGTGGGCGCGTCGGGAGGAGCCGCGAGCATCGCCGTGCACGGCAACCGCGTGGTGGTGGGAGGCCAGTTCAGCAGCGCCTTCACGTTCCGGGGCCAGACGATTACGCCCCCGGTCCCGGGCGGCGGCTTCCTCGTCGCGTGGACCCGGGCCGGAGAGGAGCGCTGGGCCCGCGCCTACCCGCAGGCCGTGGGCGCGGTCGCCGTGGCCGAGGACGACGCCGTGGTCGTGGGCGGCGCCTCCATCGAGCCGGACTCGCCCTCCGGCTACACGCTCTTCACCGCGAGGCTGGAGCGCATCGAAGGTCAGCAGCAGTGGAGGCACACGTACAGCTCGACCGGGCGCCCGTTCTTCACGGACGTGGCGGTGAACAAGCAGGGCGCGTTCGTGGGGATCGGCTACTTCTCCGGCACCCTCCACCTTGGAAGGAACCTGGTCTCGCGCGGCTTCGACGACGACTTCCTCTTCAAGGCGTCGACGGCGCCCTGACGGTCATCCGAAGCCCTGGGCGCGCAGCACCGCGCCCAGCGGCACGGAGCCCGCGCGGGAAGCGTCGAACCACCGCGCGGCCTCCTCCGGCGTCGGCTGCGTCCACCGCCAGCGCCCGGGCCCGCCGCCGCCCTGGCAGCGGATCAACGACGTGCGCAGCTGCTCCGCGTGGGTGAACTCCAACTGCTCCAGCACCAGCGGGTTCTGGCTGGTGACGAAGGCCTGCCTTTTCCCCATGTCCCGCACGCACGCGCGCACCAGGTCCGGATGCAGGCCGTCCGCCAGCTCGTCCGCGATGACGAAGGACTCGTGCACGTCCAGGTAGTAGAGGAAGGACAACAGCCGCTTCTGGCCATGGCCCAGCTGCTCCTGCGTCACCGGAGTGCCGTCCGGCCGCACGAACGCGAAACGGAAGCCGCTGAAGCCCAACCGTCCGCCCTGGGACAGCGGCGTCGTCTCCGTCACGTCCACGGTGAGCGTGCCTGAAACGAACCCC
This sequence comes from Corallococcus exiguus, assembly GCF_009909105.1. Taxonomy (NCBI): domain Bacteria; kingdom Pseudomonadati; phylum Myxococcota; class Myxococcia; order Myxococcales; family Myxococcaceae; genus Corallococcus; species Corallococcus exiguus. Next base: position 92,926 of record NZ_JAAAPK010000013.1, on the reverse strand, counting down.
GCCAGCGTCACGAAGCGCGCGAGGAAGCCCTGGGGCTGCGCCTCGTGGCGGAAGAGCAGCGACGGGGGCACGGGCTCGCGCTCCACCTGTTCGCGCAGCCAGCCCGGCATCCACGTGGGCAGCGCCATGAGTCCCAGCGGAAACAACTCCTCACCGCGCTGCTCCATCGCGTAGCGGATGGCGCCGATGCGCTCGAACATGCCCAGCGCTTCGTCGAAGCGCGGCGGCGCCAGCAGGAACGTCTCCCGGAGCAGGTCCTTCAGCCGGTCCTTCACGCCGCGCTCCAGGTACTGCGCGGCCATGAAGAGCAGCGTCCATACGGACCGGTCCAACACCGACCAGTGCATGCGCTTGGAGAAGCCAGCCGCGCCCGCCACCTCGCACGCGAAGCCCGTGGCGCTGGCGCGCATGACGAGCCGCGCGTCCTCCGCCGCGTCCCACCGCACCGTCGCCACGATGGAGGGCATCAGCCCGTGCGCCAACGCCGCCGGCGGCAGCGCCAATGCGGCGCCAGGGCCTGCATCGGAGCCGCCCTCTCCGGCCGTAGCGGGCAGCGCGGCGGGCGGCTCGTTGCGCACGGCCACATCCACCGTCAGCGCGTCGAAGCGCAGCGCGTATTCCAGCGCGAACGGCTCCCGCAGCAGCCCGGAGAAGTCCGAGCACAGCACCGCGGACACCAGCTCCAGCAGCGTCGTGCGTCCGCTGCCCGTCGCGCCCACCACCACGTTCAGGGCAGGGCCGAACGTCAGCACCGTGTCCGGCGCGAGCCCTCGGTAGTGGTGGACGTGCAGACGGGTCAGCTTCATGGCGTCCGGCCCTCCCCTTGCCTTGGACGGCCGTCAGCGTAGGCCCTTCGCCAGCTGATGCGCGAGCCGTTGGAGCAGCTCCGTGTTCTCCGCCTCCGCCGCCTTCAGCTTGGGCAACTGCGCCTTCAGCGCCGCCACGTCCTTGCCCCGGGTGACGAGGTCCTCCTCCCCCAGCTCCAGCCAGCGCCCCAGCTCCTGCGCCGTCAGCTCCAGGTGGAACTGGAAGCCATACGACTTCCCCAGCCGGAAGGCCTGCTGCGTGTACCGGTCCGTGGACGCGAGCAGCGTCGCGCCGGGCACCGGCGTGTACGTGTCCCCGTGCCAGTGCGCCACCGCCGTGCGCGGCTTCGCGCCCGCCACCACCGGGTCCTTCAGCGCGTCCTGCGTCCAGCGCACCGGCCCCACGCCCACCTCGAAGCCATTCTTCCCCGGCGACACCGTCGCACCCGCCGCCGCCGCCAACAGCTGCGCACCCAGACACACGCCCACGCACGCGCGGTCATTCGCCAGCCGCTCTCCCAGCAATGCCAGCTCTTCATTCAGGAACGGATGGGCGTCCGCCTCGTACACCCCCATGGGCCCACCCATCACCACCACCAGCGGCGCGTCCACGTCCTCGCGCTTCACCGTCCGGAAGCGCCGCACCAGCGTGAAGCCCGCCGCCTCCAGCGCCGGCCCCAAGAGGCCTGGCCCCTCGTGCTCCTCGTGCTCGAACACCACCGCGCGCATTTTCCGCCACCCCTTCCCTGTGTCTTTGTTTGTGCCACACGCAATGCGTGCCGCGTGAAGACTAACGCTCCATGCCACGGTTGGCCGCGACGCGCCGTGAAACCGGATAGCCGGTAGGCATTTATTTCACAGTATTTCATGCCATCATCTTCGGGCCCGGTTTCCCCTATAAGCATGCGCACCCGGGCATTCCCCCTTGGGCGTTTTCGTCGCGTCGTATTCCGAAAGGAAGTTCCTCGTGAGCAAGAGCCTTCGCGGTTTCAAGTGGCTGATGGGCACGGTGGTCGGCGTTTCCCTGCTGAGCGGTTGCGGCGCTCCTCCGGCGGAGGGTGAGCCCACCCCGACCGAGGCCACCGAGCAGGCCCAGGGCGCCCTGACGGCGCAGGTGTCCGCGGGCAAGGCCTCCATGGCCGCCAGCGAGCGCGTGACGGTGGAGGTGACGCTGACCAACACCTCCTCTTCGCCGGTGAGCATCTACAAGTGGGACGCGCCGGGCGAGGGCCTCAACGAGGGCCGCCTGTCGGTGTCTCGCGACGGCCAGCCGGTGGAGTACACGGGCGCGCACTTCAAGCGCGTGCAGGGCCGCGCCGAGGACATGGTCACCATCGCCCCCGGCGAGAGCCTCTCCGGTCCGGTCGTCGTGTCGGACGCGTATGACCTGTCCGTCTCCGGCACCTACACCATCCGCTACGAGCTGGAGGCGCGCGCGGGCGTGACGGCGCTGTCCTCCAACGCGGTCAGCCTCTTCATCGAGGGCCGCCGCAACAGCCAGGAAGGCATCGAGGCGATGCGCACGGTGACGGCGCAGGGCCTGTCCTACTCCGGGGCGTGCACCGCCTCCGAGCAGACCACCATCACCAACGCGTACAACAGCGCGAAGACGTACTCCAACAACGCGTACACGTACCTGAGCGCCACGCCGTCCGCGACCAGCCGCTACACCACGTGGTTCGGCACGTACTCCAGCTCCAACTGGAACGTCATCAAGACGCACTTCAACAGCATCAAGAACGCGTTCGCGTCCGCCGCCGTCGTCGTGGACTGCAGCTGCAACGAGAGCGGGACCTACGCGTACGTGTACCCGGCCTCGCCGTACAAGATCTACGTGTGCGGCGCCTTCTGGAACGCCCCCAACACGGGCACGGACTCGCGCGCGGGCACGCTGGTCCACGAGATGAGCCACTTCAACGTCGTGGCCGGCACGGACGACTGGGCCTACGGCCAGACGGCCGCGAAGAACCTGGCCCGGTCCAACCCCACCAACGCGCGTGACAACGCGGACAGCCACGAATACTTCGCGGAGAACAACCCCTCGCTGCCGTAAGGTGACGCGGGACCGTTGACTCCGGGGCGCGGGCCACATGGGCTCGCGCCCCTTTTCTTTTCGCAGCACGAACACAAGGAGCGTCACGTGATGGGCCTGGGACGAAGGAACCTCGCATGGCTCGCGGTGCTGACCGCCGCCGGTGTCACCGCCTGTACCCCGAAGCCCGCGGAGGCACCCGCGCAACAGCAGGCCCCCGTCGCCGCGACGCCGCCTCCCGCCGCGCCCCCGCCGCCCCCCGCCGCCGAGCCCGCGAAGGAGCCCGCCGCCGTGACGACCCCGAAGCTGGAGTGCGCCCTCAGCGTCCACCCGAAGGCGAAGGTCGGCGAGTCCATTGAAGTCCTCTTCAAGCTCACCAACCGCTCGGAGTCGCCCGTCTGGGTGCTCAAGTGGCAGACGCCGCTGGAGGGCATCCTGGGCACGGTGTTCCAGGTCACTCGCGACGGCGAGGAGATGCCGTACCAGGGCCCCATGGTGAAGCGCGCGGCCCCGGGCGCGGACAGCTACGCGGCCATCGCCCCGGGCGCCACGGTGGAGAACACGGTGGAGGTGACGCAGGCCTGGGACTTCAAGAAGCCGGGCACGTACCGCATCACCTTCCGCGACGCGCTGATGGACGTGGCCACGCGCCAGCAGGACGTCCCCCGCGCCGGCGGCGAGTACCAGTCCACGCCCGTGACGTGCGCCCCCGTGGACGTCACGGTCGCCGCGCGCTGAGGGGAGCCGTGAGTCCGTAGGAGGGGACCTCTTCCGGATTTCCCGGGAACGAGGAGGGCGGGCAGGCACGGTCCCCCTCCTCAGCCGGGCCCGGGCGCGATACACCTGGGCCCACCATGGCGGACACCCCCACGATGAACATCCCGACGGTCGACCTGCTGGACCTGGCGTCGGGTGAACCGGCGCGCCTGGAGCGCGCCGCGGCGGCCCTGCGCGAGGCCTTCGGCGTCTTCGGCCTCGTGTTCGTGAAGAACCACGGCGTGGACGCGCCGGCGCTGGAGCGCTTCTACGACGCGTTCTCCGCCTTCGTGGCCCGCCCGGACGCCCAGAAGCGCCCCCTGGGCCGCGCGGACCTCTGGTACCAGCGCGGCTGGACGCCTCCCAACACGGAGGTCGCCGTCGCCAGCAACGGGCAGCCGGACTTCAAGGAGTGCTACTTCGCGGCGCCCACGCCCACCGACCCGCAGTCCGCCATGGAGTTCCCGGAGCTGTACCCGGAGAACATCTGGCCGGACGACGCGCCGCCCTTCTTCCAGGAGGGCCTGCTCACCATGGGCACCGCGCTGCACGAGGCCGGCCTCAAGCTGCTGCGCGGCGCCGCCCTGGCGCTGAACCTGCCGCAGGACACCTTCACCGCCTCGTGCGAGAAGGCGCCCCACGTCACGCGCGCGCTCCAGTACCTGCCGCTGGGCCCATCCCAGGTGAACACCGGCATCCTCTGGGGCGAGGAGCACACCGACTTCAACCTGCTGACGCTGCTGCCCGGAGGCCGCTTCCTGGATCCGGAAGGCCGCCCCGCGCCGAAGCCGGATGACCAGAGCGGCCTGTACCTGCGCACGCGCGCGACGCCGGACGCGCCCAATGGCGCGATGGTGCGCGGCACCGCGCCCGCGGGCTGCATCGTGGCGCAGGTGGGCCAGCAGCTGGAAATCCTCACGGGCGGCACGTTCCTCGCCACGCCGCACGTCATCACCGCGCCGGGCGTGCCGGGGTGGCAGCGCCAGTCCGCCGCGCACTTCATGCACGTGCACACCAGCCAGGTGCTCTTCCCGCTGCCCGGCTTCCGCACGCCGGAAGCGGTGGCCAACTACGCGCCGCCGGTGCTCGCGGGCACGTACGACATCAAGACGCTGGTGGACATCGGCCTCGCGCCGCCCGCCGCGCTCGACAAGCTGGGCTACCGCCACTACGACCGGCTGAACAAGATGCGCGCGACCACATAAGGCGCGCCGGGGCCGTGCGCCCCTTGTCGCTGGCGCAAGGGGGACGGGCTGCGTTACAGCGCAGCCAACTCCATGGCCGATACCCCCTCCGTCCTCGCCAGCTCCGTCTTCCGTCACCGCGACTTCCGGCTGTATCAAATCGCCCGTCTGTGCGCGGTGCTCGCGGCGCAGATCGAGTCGGTGGCCATCGGGTGGCAGGTGTACGAGCTCACCGGGAGCGCGCTCGCGCTGGGCTACACGGGCCTGTCCCAGTTCGTCCCCTTCCTCGCCTTCAGCCTGCTGGGTGGACAGGTGGCGGACCGCTACGACCGCCGCCGCATCCTGGCCATCTGCCAGGGCGTGATGCTGGTGTGCAGCCTGCTGCTCCTGTCCTTCACGCTGGGCCACGTCACGGATGTGCGGTTCGTCTACGGCGTGCTGGTGCTGTTCGGCACCGCGCGAGCCTTCTACGCGCCCGCGGGCTCCGCGCTCACGCCCTACCTGGTGCCGCCGGAGGAGCTGACGCGCGCGGTGGCGGTGAACTCCACCACGTGGCAGGTGGCCACCATCGCGGGCCCCGCCGTGGGCGGCCTGCTCTACGGGTGGCTGGGAGGCAAGGGCGTGTACATCACGTCCGCGTCGCTGTGCGCGCTCACCATCGTGTGGATCCTCTCGCTCAAGGTGCGCACCGGCAGCGCGTCGCGCGAGCCCATCTCCCTGACGACGCTCGTCGCGGGCCTGCGCTTCGTGCGCCAGAAGCGGCTCTTGCTGGGCAGCCTCACCCTGGACCTCTTCGCGGTGCTGCTGGGCGGCGCGGTGGCGCTGCTGCCCATCTACGCGCGCGACGTGCTGCAGACGGGCCCGTGGGGCCTGGGCCTGTTGCGCAGCGCTCCGGCCGCGGGCGCTGCGGTGGTGGCGGTGCTGCTCGCGTTCCGTCCGCTGGGCGGCCACGCCGGGTGGAAGATGTTCGGCGCGGTGGCGGTGTTCGGCGCGGCCACGCTGGTGTTCGGACTGAGCAGGTCCCTGCCGCTGTCGCTCGTGGCGCTCGCCATTGGCGGGGCGGCGGACATGGTGAGCGTGGTGGTGCGCCACACGCTGGAGCTGGTCTCCACGCCGGACGACATGCGCGGCCGAGTGGGCGCGGTGAACATGATGTGCATCGGCGCCTCCAACGAGCTGGGCGAGTTCCGCGCGGGCTCGCTCGCGGAGGCCCTGGGCGCCGTGCACGCGGTGGTGATAGGCGCCGTGGGCACGCTCATCGTCGTGGGCCTCTGGGCCTGGCTCTTCCCGGAGCTGCGCAACGTGGACCGGCTGGAGTCCGCCGCCCACCGCCCGCCCCGCCCTGAACAGGACCCCACCGAGTCCGCGCCCTCCGTCTGAGGCCCTCGAGCGCCGAGTGAAAAACCATGGCGCGCGAAGGTTTGACGCCGGGTGAGGGAGCTGTTGCCTGGGCGGCCACCGGCTGACTGCACCTGTGGCCAGGAAGGATACAAGCGGGGCCTTTCAGCCCCCACCTTCCGAGGAGGGTCGCCGCTGGTATGGTCCGTGCTTGGACCCACGTCCCATGGCGTACTACTTCCACGTGCTGGCACTCTGCGTAGGGGCCGCTCTTTGCCTCGTCCTGGGCAGGGCGCTCTTCGAGCCTGACGAGCCCGCCCCTGTCCCCGTCACCACCCAGACGGACCCGAGCGCGCCCCGCGTGGTCCGCATGGACGCCGGCAACCACCCTCGCAAGTAGGGCCCCACGCCGGGGCGTCCCCGCGCGATGATGCGCGCTGACCGTGAGCGAGACCGGCTCCTTCCTTCTCTTCCTGCTGCTCTGGGCGGTGCTCCTCGTGGGGGTGCTGTCCATCGTCGTCTCCACGCTGCGCACCGGCGCGCCGCCCATGCCCAGCTCGCCCCGGGTGCGGCGGGCGCTGTTGGCCATGCTCCCGGCGGACACCCGGGGCACCGTGTTGGATCTGGGCTCGGGCTGGGGCGACGTGGCCTTCAACCTGGCGGACCACTGCCCCCAGGCGCGCATCGTCGCGTACGAGCTGTCCTGGCTGCCGTGGCTCTTCAGCCGGCTGCGCCAGCGGCTCTTCCCCCGCCCCAACCTCACCCTGCTTCACGGGGACTTCTTCGCCGCGTCCTTCCAGGACGCAACCTGCGTCATCTGCTACCTGTCCCCGGGCATCATGACGCGCCTGGCGCCCCGCTTCGCGGCCGAGCTGCCGGAAGGCGCTCGCATCCTGAGCCACACCTTCGGGCTTCGCGGCTGGACGCCCGTGCGCAGCGTGCGGCTCCAGGACCTCTACCGCACGCCTGTCTACCTCTACGAAGTGCAGCCCCGCGCGCCGCCCCGTGAGTAGAGTCCCCGCCCGTCCACCCCTTCTCGAAGAGACCCTCCCGCGATGAGTGACTTCCAGTTCCAGGACATGCTGCCGCTTGGCAAGGACGAGACGCCCTACCGCCTGCTCACGAAGGAGGGCGTCTCCACGTTCGAGGCCGGCGGACGCAGCTTCCTCCAGGTGGAGCCGGAGGCGCTCACGCTGCTCACCCGCGAGGCCATGCGGGACATCTCGCACCTCTTGCGCCCGGGCCACCTGCGGCAGCTGGCGAACATCCTCCAGGACCCGGAGGCGTCGTCCAACGACAAGTTCGTGGCGGTGGAGCTGCTCAAGAACGCGAACATCGCCGCGGGCGGAGTGCTGCCCTCCTGCCAGGACACCGGCACCGCCATCGTGATGGGCAAGAAGGGCCAGTACGTCCTCACGCGCGGCGGCGACGAGGCGGCCATCTCCAGGGGCGTGTTCGACACGTACCTCACGGCCAACCTGCGCTACTCGCAGATGGCGGCGCTGGACATGTACAAGGAGGTCAACACGGGCAACAACCTGCCCGCGCAGATCGAGCTCTACGCGACCGACGGCGACGCCTACAAGTTCCTCTTCATGGCCAAGGGCGGCGGCTCCGCGAACAAGAGCTACCTCTTCCAGGAGACGAAGGCCGTCCTCAACCCGCAGAGCCTGCTCGCGTTCCTGGAGCAGAAGATCCGCGCGCTGGGCACCGCCGCGTGCCCGCCGTACCACCTGGCCATCGTGGTGGGCGGCACCTCCGCGGAGTTCGCGCTGAAGACGGCGAAGTACGCCTCCGCGCGCTACCTGGACACGCTGCCCACCAGCGGCAACGCGCTGGGCCGGGGCTTCCGCGACGTGGAGCTGGAGCAGGAGGTGCTCAAGCTCACCCAGCGCACCGGCATTGGCGCGCAGTTCGGCGGCAAGTACTTCTGCCACGACGTGCGCGTCATCCGGCTGCCCCGCCACGGCGCGTCCTGCCCGGTGGCCATCGCCGTGTCGTGCTCCGCGGACCGCCAGGCGCTGGGGAAGATTACCCGCGACGGCGTCTTCCTGGAGGCGCTGGAGACGGACCCCGCGAAGTACCTGCCGGAGACCACGGACACGGACCTGGCCGGCGACGTGGTGAAGTTGGACTTGAACCGCCCCATGAGCGACCTGCGCGCGGAGCTGTCGCGCTACCCCATCAAGACGCGCCTGTCGCTGTCCGGCTCGCTGGTGGTGGCGCGCGACATCGCGCACGCGAAGATCAAGGAGCGCCTGGACCGGGGCGAGGGCATGCCCCAGTACCTCAAGGACCACATGGTCTATTACGCGGGCCCGGCGAAGACGCCGGAGGGCTACGCGTCCGGCTCCTTCGGCCCCACCACCGCGGGCCGCATGGACGCGTACGTGGATCAGTTCCAGGCGGAGGGCGGCAGCTTCGTGATGCTCGCCAAGGGCAACCGCTCCCCGGCCGTCACGGAGGCCTGCAAGAAGCACGGTGGCTTCTACCTGGGCTCCATCGGCGGCCCGGCCGCGCGCCTGGCGCAGGACTGCATCAAGAAGGTGGAGGTGCTGGAGTACGCCGAGCTGGGCATGGAGGCCGTGTGGAAGATCGACGTGGTCGACTTCCCCGCCTTCATCGTCGTGGATGACAAGGGCAACGACTTCTTCGCGAACATCAACAAGCCGTCCGCGAAGAAGTAGGCCTCGGAAGTCACCCTCCGGTGCGCGCTCTCAGTCGAACTCGAGCGCGCGCTGGAAGTCCGCCGGGTTGGAGGCCGCGCTCTGCGCCGTCTCCAGCGTGATGTCGCCCGCGCGGTACAGCTGCGTCAGGTGCTGATCGAAGGACTGCATGCCGAACATGTCGCGGCCCTTCTCGATGACGTCCTTCAGCTCCGAGGCGCGGTCGTCCCGGATGTACTGCTCCACCGTCTTCGTCTGCACCATGATCTCCAGCGCCACCGTGCGGCCCTTGCCGGTGGCCCTGGGCAGCAGGCGCTGGGAGACGGTCGCCTTGAGCGAATCCGCCAGGCGCATGCGCACCATGGTCTGCTCCTCCGCGGGGAACACCGACACCAGGCGGTTGATGGTGCGCGACGCGTCCGTGGTGTGCACCGTGGACAGCACCAGGTGGCCCGTCTCCGACGCCTTCAGCGCGATGTCGATGGTCTCCGTGTCGCGCATCTCGCCCACCAGGATGACGTCCGGGTCCTGACGCAGCGCCGCTCTCAGCGCGATGGCGAAGTTCGCCGTGTCCGGGCCAATCTCCCGCTGGGAGATGGAGGACTTCACGTTCTTGTAGATGAACTCGATGGGGTCCTCGATGGTGAGGATGTGCAGGCTCTCCGTGTGGTTGATGTGGTTGATCATCGAGGCCAGCGTGGAGCTCTTGCCGGACCCCGTGGCCCCCGTCACCAGCACCAGCCCGCGCTCGTTGCCCGCGATCGTCTTCAGCACCTGCGGCAGGCCCAGCCCGTCGATGCTGGGAATCTCATCCGGGATGATGCGCAGGATGCAGGCCAGCGAGCCGCGCTGCCGGTAGATGTTCACCCGGAAACGCGCCACGCCCGGAAGGCTGTAGGACGAGTCGCATTCCTGCACACTGTCGATCTGCGCCTTCATCAGCTGATCGTTCATCACGTGCAGCGCGACCTGCTTCGTGTGATCAGCCTGGAGCTTTTCCATCTTCAACGGCCGCAGCACGCCGTTCACCCGGTAGATGGGCGGATCCCCAGGGCGGAAGTGGATGTCCGAAGCCCCGTTCTGGACGCCAACGGTGAGCAGCTTGTTCAAGGTGTTCAGGTCCAGGTAATCCCTCTCACTTCACGAATGGAGCGGAGGATTCTAGGAGAAGGGCACCCAATCCCTCCATGGTTGCAATGTGGGAAGCATTCCCCAGCCCCACTGTACTAAGTTTTCCCGCAAATCAAGGAAGGCGAGTACCCCGGGGGATGAAGGAACTGTCCTCGACTGCTCACCAGTGGCCGTCTTCCTGCCCAGGTGGCCCGGATGCCCTGCCCGGAATCCATGGCGAACATCCGGGCATGAACGCACAAACCGAGCAGGCCCCCCACTATGAAGAGCTGTCCTCCGCTGACTACGCCGCCCTGGAGGTGTGGGATCCCACCCAGGTGGTGATTACGCCGCGCATGGCGGCCCGGCTGTGGTTGCAGACCAGCCTGCGGCTGACCCGCGCCCAGAAGGAGCTGCACGACGCCATCTTCGCCAACGACGCGAGTGAAGCGGCGAAGGACCGCTATGCCGAGGCCCGCGCGGAGCTGGACTCGGCGGAGGCGTGGGCCCTGCACGTGGCCCGCAACATCCCTCGCCACCGGTAGTCGGAAGTACCACCTCCCCCCCCGGACGTGGCACACGGGTGGCGGCGGGGCGGCGGCGGGACGGGCATCGCGCCCGGCCTTCCACCTCCCGTCGTCACCCGTTGTCGTTGTTGGAGGAGGGCGGCCCGCAGGGCGGGTCGTCCTTGCGCGGCGGACTCGCGGGCTCGTTGCCCAGCAGTTGGCACAGCCCCGTCTGCAGCTTCTCCAGGAGGCACGACAGCACCTCCACCTCCGGCGGCGCCAGGAACTCGCGCGCCTGGGCATCCACCCACCGCGCGGCGAGCTCCAGGGCCTGGATCTCCCGGCGCCCCGCGTCGGTGATTTCCAGGCGCACGCAGCGGCGGTTCTCCCCCGCGCGGCGCTCCACCAGCCCATCCTCCTCCAACCGGTCCACCAGCCGGCTCACGGCGGGCGCGTCGATGAGCAGCCGCTCCGCGATCTGCGCCTGGCTGTGGATGTCGTGGATTCCGATGTTCTTGAGCACGAGCAGCTGCATCAGCGGCCGATCCGTTTGCTCACCCACTTTCAGGGTGAGCAGTCGGACCACTGCGCGGCGCGTCGATGCCACTTGCTCAGCGATGGTCATGGGCGTAAGAGATGATTGCATTCAACAACGGTTGTCAATTACATCTTGACCGCGCGCAGGGAACCCGGGGTGGGTACCACCACTCGCTCCTGCCGGAAAGACCCGCCGCTCCAGAGTATGGCCACCCCCAGCGCCCTCCTCGTCCTCCTCCTCGCCGCCGCGCAACAGGCGCCGTCCGCGTCTCCCGCCCCCCAGCAGCCCACACCTGACGCCAGCGCCGCCGCGTCCGCGCCGGCCCCCGTCCCCTTCCAGCCGAAGGTGGACGACCCCATGCTCACACCCGTCCCGGCCGCGCCGGAGCAGGTGAAGACGTGGGATGACGCCCTCACCCGGGTGCGCCAGCGCTCCACGGACCTGCGCAACGCGGAAGCCGGCGTGTCGCGCGCGCAGGGCCGGTGGCGTCAGTCCCTGGGCCTTCTGCTGCCCAACGCGCGGGCCACCGCGGGCGTGGGCGTGGATGTGCTCCACCCGGACGTGCCCTCCGCCGCGGGCGGCGGCTTCGTGGGCGGCTCCAACACCGGCACCGGGGTGGCGGGTCCCAGCGCGCCCCTGGGCACGGTGTCCGCGTCCCTCACCCAGTCCATCATCGATGTAGGCGCATGGCGGGGCCTGTCGTCCGCGAAGGCCTCCGAGTCCGCGTCCGTGGCCAGCCTCCAGGACGTGCAGCGCCGCCTCACCCAGGGGCTGGCGCAGGTGCTGGTGGCCACGGTGGCCGCCGAGCGCGCCGCGGAGGTCAACCGCGTGGGCCTGCGTCAGGCGCTGGAGCGCCAGGCCATCACCCAGCGCTCGTTCGAGCTGGGCGCCGGCACCCAGCTGGACGTGGTGCGGGTGAGCCAGGACGTGGCGGTGGCCCGGCAGGCGCTGGTGGCCGGGGACGAGCAGCTGCGCCGGACGCGTGAGTCGCTGGGCCTGTCCCTGGGCGAGGACCACGGCGTGGGCGTCAACCCGGAGTTCAACCTGGGCGGGCTGGTGGAGCAGACGCGCCAGGACTGCGCCCCCCTGCAGGACCTGGCCAACCGGCCGGACCTGGTGGCCCAGCGGGCCAACGTGGACGCGGCCCGGGAGAGCCGGCGCCAGGCTTCCGCCGGTTACCTGCCCACCCTGGGACTGAGCAGCACGCTGGTGGGTTTCACCACCGACCCCGGCTTTGGCCGCTTCGGCACCTGGAACGTGTCCGCGGTGCTGTCCATGCCCCTGTGGGAGGGCGGTCAGCGCGAAGGGCTCGTGCGTGAGCGCGCAGGCATTGAAGAACAGGCCGCCCAGTCGCTGGAGGCCAACCGCCGCAACGTGGGTGTGGAGGTTTCTCGCGCGCGGCGTGGAGTGGAAGTGGCCGAGGCGCTGTTGAAGACCGCTGCCGAGTCCGTGGAGCTGGCGGACCGGACGGACCGGCTCACGCGCCGGGCCTTCGAGGTGGGACGAGGTGGCAGCTTGGAGCTGGTGCAGAGCGGAGCCGCCCTCCGCCAGGCGCAGCTCGCGTTGGTTTTGAGGGAATTCGAGCTCGTCCAGGCCCGCCTGGACGCGTTCCTGACGGAGGCCCGGTGCGACTGGTGACGAGGGTACGCCCCCTGAAGGCGCTGATGACGAAGACGGTGTTGGGCGCGGCGCTGGTGGCTGGCGCGGCCGGGTGCTCGGGCAAGCCGGAGGCGAAGGCCGCTCCGCCGCCGCGCGAGGTGCAGGTGGTGGCGCTGTCGCCGCACGAGGTGCGGGACACCGGCGAGTACCTGGGTTCGCTCCTGTCGCGGCAGAGCGTGACGGTGCTGCCGCAGGTGAACGGCTACATCCGGAAGATCCTGGTGAAGCCCGGCCAGAAGGTGGGGGCCGGCACGCCGCTGATTGAGGTGGACGCGCGCCAGGAGACCGCGGCGCTGGACAGCGCGCAGGCCCAGCAGAGCTCCTCCGCGGTGGAGCTGGAGCTGGCGAAGCGCACCCTGGCGCGTACGGAGTCCCTCAACCGCGAGGGCCTGGCCAGCGTGCAGGAGTTGGAGCGCGCCCAGGCGGCGGTGAAGGCGTCGGAGGCCGCGGCGCGCGCGGCGGGCGCGAACGTGGCCCAGCGCCAGGTGCAGCTGCAGTTCCACGTGGTGCGCGCGCCGTTCGCGGGCACCATGGGCGACGTGCTGGTGCGCGTGGGTGACTTCGTGAGCGCCACCACGACGCTCACGACGGTGGCCCAGGCGGACGCGCTGGAGGTCAGCGTGTCGGTGCCGTCGTTCCGCGCGCGGTCGCTCAAGCCGGACACGCAGCTGGAGCTGTTGGATCAGCAAGGCAGGGTCATCCTCTCCAGCACCGTCTTCTACGTGGCGCCGCAGACGGACCCTCGCACGCAGCTGGTGGAGGTGAAGGCCGCCTTCCGCAACACGGTGGGCCTGCGCCCCAGTGAGCTTTTGCGGGCGCGGCTGGTGTACTCCACGCGGGACGCGCTCCAGATTCCGGCGCTCGCGGTGGTGCGCCAGAGCGGCCAGCCCTTCGCCATGGTGGTGGAGAAGAAGGACGGCAAGACGCTGGTGGAGCGCCGCCCGGTGGCGCTGGGGCAGCTGGGCGACATGTCCTACGTGGTGGAGGGCGGCCTGAAGCAGGGCGACCTCGTCGCGGTGTCGTCGCTGCACATGCTGCGCGACGGCATGCCCGTCATCCCCAAGCAGGTCTCCGTGAACAACGACGCATCCCCCCAGCCGACGGGCACCGTGAGGGCCGACGAGACCCCCACCAACGCCCAGCTGCCCCGCTCCGCGTCCGGTGGCGGCGGCACCACCGGCGGCAGCCGCTAGCAGGCGAATTCAAGAGAGGCGCCACACCGTGTTCGTCGACTTCTTCATCCGCAGGCCTGTCTTCGCCATCGTCTGCTCCATCATCCTGACGCTGGTGGGCGTCATCGCCATCCCGACGCTGCCCATCGCGCAGTACCCGGACCTGGCGCCGCCGCAGGTCACCGTCACCAGCACCTACGTCGGCGCCAGCGCCGAGGTGGTGGAGTCCGCCGTCACCATCCCGTTGGAGCAGGAGCTCAACGGCGTGGAGGACATGCGCTACATCACCTCCACCAGCAGCAACGACGGCACCAGCACCATCACCGTCACCTTCGCCCCCACGCGCAACATCGAGGTGGCGGCGGTGGACGTGCAGAACCGCGTGAGCCGCGCCGCGGCCCGCCTGCCCGCGCAGGTGAACCAGACGGGCATCGTGGTGAACAAGGCCTCCAGCCAGATGCTGCTGACGGTGGGCCTGTCCTCCCCGGACAACCGCTACGACGCGAAGTTCCTCTCCAACTACGCGGACGTGAACCTCAAGGACGCCATCAAGCGCGTGCGCGGCGTGGGCGAGGTGCGCATCTTCGGTGAGCGCAAGTTCTCCATGCGCCTGTGGTTGGATCCGTCCGAGCTGGCGCGCCGGAACATGACGCCGCAGGACGTGGTGCGCGCGCTCCAGGAGCAAAACCTCCAGGTGGCCGCGGGCCAGGTGGGCCAGCCGCCGTCCAGCGACGAGCAGCCGTACCAGATTGCAGTGCGCGCCCGGGGCCGCCTGGTGGAGCCGGAGGAGTTCGGCGACATCGTGCTCATGCGCAACAACGACGGCAAGGCCGTCACGGTGAAGGACGTGGGCCGCGTGGAGCTGGGCGCGGAGAACTACAGCACCCTCCTGCGCTTCAACGGCCGCACCGGCGTGGGCCTGGCCATCTTCCAGCTGCCCACCGCCAACGCGCTGGACGTGCGCGACGGCGTCATCAAGGAGCTGGACCGCCTGTCGCAGTCCTTCCCGCCGGGCCTGGAGTACCGCGTGGGCACGGACACCACGCTCGCGGTGCGCGCCTCCGTCAACGAGGTGATCCACACCCTCATTGAAGCCATCGCGCTCGTCATCCTGGTCATCTTCCTGTTCCTGCACGGGTGGCGCAGCGTTCTCATCACCGCGCTCACCCTGCCGGTGTCACTCGTCGGCACGTTCGCGTTCGTCTACCTGATGGGCTTCTCCATCAACACGCTGACCCTCTTCGGCCTCACATTGGCCACGGGCCTCGTGGTGGACGACGCCATCGTGGTCATCGAGAACATCGAGCGCCTGATGGCGGAGCGCGGGCTCAGCCCGTTCCAGGCGGCGCGCGAAGGCATGAAGGAGGTGGCCGGCGCGGTGGTGGCCATCTCCGTGGTGCTGGTGGCGGTGTTCATCCCGGTGGCCCTCTTCCCGGGCACCACGGGCTCCATCTACCGACAGTTCGCGCTCACCATCGCCGCGTCGGTGGCCCTGTCCACCTTCTGCGCGCTGACGCTCACGCCCGCCCTGTCCGCGCGGCTGCTCAAGCACCACCACGGCCCCAAGTGGGTGTTCTTCCGCAAGGTGGATCAGGTGCTGGACTGGACGCGCGACATGTACGGCAAGGGGCTGCGCAAGCTGCTGGTGCACCCGCTCATCGTGCTGGTGGCGTTCCTCGCCTGCATCGGCCTGACGGTGATGCTGTTCCGCTCCGCGCCCACGGGCTTCATCCCGGATGAGGACCAGGGCTACGTCATCATCTCCGTGCAGGGGCCGGAGGGCATGGCCCTCAGCCAGACGGAGAAGGTGCTCCAGGAGGTGGAGGCGGTGCTCAAGGCCCAGCCGGAGGTGAGCGTGATGTTCGCCATCGGTGGCTTCTCCCCCAGTGGCAACGGTTCCAACTACGCCACCGTCTTCACGGCCTTGAAGCCGTGGGAGGAGCGCACGGGCAAGGACCAGTCCGTGGCCGCGCTGGTGGAGCGGCTGCGCGGGCCGCTGGGCAAGATTGGCAGCGCGCGCGTCATCCCCTTCCAGCCCCCCGCCATCCGCGGCGTGGGCAGCGTCGGCGGCTTCCAGTTCATCGTGGAGGACGTCGCCGGCAACCACTCGCTGGAGGACCTGGCCAACGCCACGCAGGAGATGGTGCAGAAGGGCAACGAGGAGGGCCGCCTGCGCGGCGTCTTCACCCCCTTCAACGCCAACACGCCCATCCTGGACGTGGAGGTGGACCGCCAGAAGGCCAAGGCGCTGGGCGTGCCGATTGAGCAGATCTTCGGCGTGATGCAGCTCTACATGGGCAGCCAGTACGTCAACGACTTCAACTACGCCAGCCGCACCTACCGCGTGTACGTCCAGGCCGAGCAGCAGTTCCGCGACAGCCCCCAGGACATCGGCTCCTTCTACGCACGCACGGACGCGGGCGACATGATTCCGCTGGAGTCGCTGGTGAAGGTGACGCCCATCGTCTCCGCGCAGGTCATCAAGCACTACAACCTGTTCCGCTCCGTGGAGATCAACGGCCAGGGCGCGCCCGGCGTGTCGTCCGGCCAGGCGCTGGAGGCCATGGAGCAGGTGGCCCAGGCGGCGCTGCCCCAGGGCATGTCCTCCGAGTGGACGGGCATCAGCCTGGAGCAGAAGGAGTCCGGCGGGCAGACGATGATCATCTTCGGCCTGGGCATCCTCTTCGTGTTCCTGGTGCTGGCGGCGCAGTACGAGTCCTTCAGCCTCCCGTTCGTCATCATCCTGTCCGTGCCGCTGGCCATCATGGGCGCGCTGGGATTGCAGGTGGCGCGCGGCTACGCCAACGACGTGTTCTGCCAGGTGGGTCTGGTGATGCTCGTGGGCCTCGCGTCCAAGAACGCCATCCTCATCGTGGAGTTCGCGGAGCAACTGCGAGAGCAGGGCAAGAGCGCGCTGGAGGCGGTGGTGACGGCCGCGGAAGTCCGCCTGCGCCCCATCCTCATGACGTCCATCGCGTTCCTCCTGGGCGTGGTGCCGCTGATGACGGCGTCCGGCGCGGGCGCGGCGGCGCGCAACTCGCTGGGCACCGCGGTGTTCGGCGGCATGCTGGTGTCCACCATCGTCAACCTCATCTTCATCCCCGGCCTCTACATCCTCATGCAGAAGGTGCGTGGGGACGCGAAGCGGTCCAGCGGTGAGGAGGAGACGCCCACTTCGCACGAGCCCGCCCCGGCGCACGCGCCGTGAGCTGACCTGGCAGTGCAGCGCTGAAAAACAGACCGCCCTCCCCTTCCGGTACGCGAAGAGGAGGGCGGTGGTGTTTTCGGGGCTGCTCGTCGCGCGTCAGATTTCGTGGGCGGTCTGCTCGTACACAATGACGTGGCGGGACTCGGGCAGCAGGATGATGTTGAGCGTGCGCCAGTTGTCGCCGTTGGGGCCGGTGCTGAACTCGCGGAAGTAGCTCTTCACCTGCGCGTTCGCGGCGCTCTCGCCGTAGGTGTCCAGGATGGCCTGGTGCAGCGGCTGGAACTGCAGGTACATCCGCGGCAGGAACGCCGCGTAGGTGTACGTGCCCGGGTTCGGGTCGTTGCGGTAGCCCTTGTACTCGCTGCGCGCGAGCACCGCCGCCGCCGCCGCGTCCAGCGTCGCGTGCGTCGAGTACGGCCACGCGAAGTCATACCGGTCCAGGAAGGAGTACATGTCCTCGCGGTACGCGTTGGCCCCGCCGAGCACCGCGTTGAGGGTCCCATCGAGCGGGAACGCCGCCAGCGTCACCGGGGCATTGGCCGGCGCCGGAGAGGGGTTCGCCACGCACGCGCCACCCACGCAGGAGGCCTGGAGGCGGTACTGCTTGGCCAGGCCGTTGCTCCAGCCCACCACCACCAGGTACTCGCCCGCCTGATTGAAGGTCGCGAGCGGAATCTTGCTCAGCTCGCCGTAGCCGGAGTCGTCGTCCCCGTAGAGCGGCCAGTAGCCGTAGCCGTACTGCGTCTTCGGGCCGTACACGTACAGGCCGGTGTCCACGCCCATGCCGGTGCCCAGGTGGGTGACTTCCAGCGCCACCTGCGTGTTCGCCGCGACGTTGAGCTTGAAGCCCTCATAGTTCGCGGACGTGCCGGTGTTCGACGACACCGCGCCGCCCACGGGCAGGGTGCCCGCGATGTACAGGTAGCTGTCGAACGGAGCGGGAGGGGCCGGCACCAGCGACTGCGTCGCCGTCGTCACCGTGTCGCCGCCCTCGGGGGCCGGGGTCTGCTCCGGCTGACCGCCACAGGCGCCCATCAGGCCCACCGCGGACATGCCCAGCACCGCGCTTCGCACTGCCGTTCCACGCTTCATCGCGTCCACCTTCTCAAGGAGGGCGGGGGGACCCGCCCTGGGAGTGAAACGCCTCCCTGTGACAGTTTGGAGCCTGGAACTCAAGCAACAGATGAAACACAGGCGCCCTTGGTGAAACGTGCGAGAGGGGCGCCTGCCTTGGCGTCTTGGAGCCACCCCTCTAAACATCTTGCTTGACGTAGTCGATGGTGCCGGCGGCGAGGACACGTGACGTCGCGACCTGCCGGCGCACCTCGCTCCCGGGTGCATGGCCTTTCTTCTTCCGAGGCTTCGGCCTGCGAGGATGCTTGAGGAGCATCACGGGGCCTCCGTGCCTTGCCCTGTCCACCCGCGTCCGGGCCAGCCGCTTCGATGTCTGCCTTTCATGGGACGCCAGACCTCCTCTGGGAGGGCGGCCTTCATTCCACCGCAATGCTCGCGAAGTCGCGTGCAGCGAAAGCCTGTGGACTCTGGGCAAGGAAGCGCTCCACGATGGCTTCGAACATGACAATAGAAAGCCCCCCCTCTCTCGAGTTCGTCCTGGAGCGTGCCCGGGAACGAGCCCATCGCGAGGAGTTGGCCCGGGCCCTGGCCGAGAGAGAGGGGAATGTCAGCGTCACGGAGCGACTGGTGAATGGCCGCTGGAGTTGGCTGCGACTGGCGGGACTGCTGCTCGCGGTGGGCTGCGCCTCCCTGCCCGCCCCCATCCCCCCACCCCGCCCGACCGCGCCTCCGGATCCCGTGGTCGTGGCCCCCCCACGTCCCTCCCTCCAGGCGTACCGGATCCTGCCGGACGGGACGTCCTCCCCGTGGGGCCTGCTGCCGGCGGGTGGTGCCGCCCCCCAGCCGCTTCCCGACGGAGACTGGTACGCCGAGCCCCTGGAGCCCGTGAGCACACCGGCCGAGGCCCAGGCGCTGGCCGCCGTGCTGCGCGAATACCGCGTCCCCGGTCTCTCCTTCGGGGAGCAAGGCCTCCCCGCCCCAGCCCTGCTCGCGCTCCTCGTCGAGGGCTCCTCGGTCGTATCGCTCCATCTCTCCGATACCGCGTTCGGCGACGAGCACCTGGCCGCCCTGAGGAACGCGGCACGGTTGAAGGCCCTGCACCTCGACGGCACACGGGTAACCGATGCGGGGCTCGCCTCTCTCCAGGGAATGCCACACCTGGCCATCCTGCGGCTGGATGCCACGGCGGTGTCCGACCGGGGGCTGGTTCTCCTCGCCTCGCTGACGACGCTGCGCCGGCTCTCGCTCAGCGGCACGTCGGTGAGCCCGCGGGGGCTCGGCCTGCTCGCGGCACAGACGGAGCTGGAGTGGCTGGATCTCTCGGACACCACGGTCGATGACACGGTCCTTGCGTCCCTGCCCGGGGACCGCTTGCGCACACTCGTCTTGAGCGGCACCCACGTCACGAATGCCGGCCTCGGCGCCCTGAGGAGAATGCCGGCCTTGAGCTCGCTGGGGCTGGCGCGGACGGCCGTCTCGGACTCAGGCCTGGCACACATTGGAGGGCTGCGCATGCTGGACGCGCTCCACCTGGGAAGCACCGGGGTGACGGATGCGGGGCTCGTCCACCTGGCGCGGTTGCCGGTGCTCCGGGTGCTGGTGCTCAGCAAGACACGCATCCGCGGCCCAGGGGTTCGTCACCTTGCCGGGCTCACACGGCTGGAGGTTCTCCATCTCGACGACACCCTGATCGGGAACGCGGCGCTGCGCCACCTGCAGGGCCTCCACCACCTGCGCGACCTGGAGCTGTCGCGCACGGCCGTCACCGGGAGCGGCCTCCCTGCGCTGGCCAGCCACCAGGAGCTCGAGAGCCTCGGGCTCTCGGGTCTCGCGTTGGCGGACGCGTCGCTCGCGTCGCTGGAGCCCCTGGAGCGGCTCTCCCGGCTCGACCTCAGTGCCACGCGCATCGGCCCCGAGGCATTGAAGCAGCTCGGCTCGCGCATGGTCCTGCGGCACCTGGATCTGAGCCGGACCGACTTCAACGACGGGTGGGTGGCCACCCTTCGGACCTTTTCCCGGCTGCAGTCGCTCCGCGCCATCCGCACGCTCCTCACGGACCTGGGGCTTGGCCAGCTCTCCGAGTTGCGGGAGCTGGAGTCACTCCAGGTCTCGGGGAACCCCATCAGCGGCTCGGGGCTGGTACCGCTCCAGAAGCTCCCCCACCTCGTCAAGCTCGACCTGGGAGGCACCTGGCTGGACGACAACGGGGCGCGGATGCTCGCGGGCTTCGAGAAGCTCTCCTGGTTGAGCCTCGCCGGCACCCGCCTAGGGGACGAGGCGCTCGTTCACCTCCCGGGCTCCCTGCTCACGTTGTACCTGCTGCGCACGAAGGTCACGGACGCCGGCATGCCCGCGCTCCATCATCTTCCCCTCCTTCGTGAGCTCGACCTGCGCGAGACGGCTGTCTCCGAGGCCGCGAGGGCCACGCTGGTGCGCGAGCATGGCGTCCGGCTGATGTCCTCCCCCTGAGATGAGTGCAGGCTGATCAACGCGCTTCAGCCCGCACCCTCCACGCCGCGTCACAGGCACGCTCCAGCACCACCCGGGCCATGACGGTAGACCCCCAGGCCAAGAGTGGCCAAGGGGCTACCGTCCGCGCAGGGGCCAGGGCGTGCCGCTGGAGCAGCCCCTTGCAGCGCATTTACCTGCTCGCCAGCCAGCCCGGCTTCCTCCCCCCAGGGAGCCGATGCCGAAGAGGCTTGGAGGGGTGCGTCCTAGAAGCTGGCGGTGGCGGTGATGCTGCCGCCGGCGGCCGGGGTGGTGACGGTGTTGTTGCCACCGCCCTGCCAGACGACGTTGCCGCTGCCGTCGCGCTTGAGGCACTTCCACTGCACGGTGGTGTTCGCGGGCAGCGCGTAGGTGCCGCGCCAGGTGGGGTACGCGGTGGGGCTGAGAATCTTGGTGGTGGTGGGGCTCCAGGTGTCGAGCTCCGCGACGCTGCCGGTGACGTAGACGTTCTGGCCCATCACGGTCGTGCCGTTGTTGCACACGAACTCCACGTTGGCGGTGGTGCCGGTGGGCGGCGGCGTGTTGGTGGTCCACACGGTGTAGTCCGTGCCAGTGGCGGCCTGCGTCCAGCCGGTGCCGGGGGTCCAGGAGCCGGTGCCCAGCTTCACCGCCACCTTGCCGCCGATGATGGCCGCGTACAGGCCGCTCTCCGCGCGCTGGATGCTGACGGTGGATTCAGACGTGAGGCCCGCGTTCTTGCGGATGTCCATCAGCGTCTTGATGGAGCTGCCCAGGCCCCAGTTGAAGTAGTGCCCCCAGTAGACGGTGGGGATGCCCGGGTGGGTGAGCACGTAGGCGTAGCCCGTCATCACCTTGGTGCAGGGCACCGGCCAGTGGTTCTGCCCGTTGCCGCACGTCTCGCTGGGGCCGGTGTCGTGGTTGTCCACGAAGGTGACGTGGCGGCTGGCCCACCAGCCGATGCCGCCCGCGGGCTTGCCGTCGGACGCCTTCAGGCGCGTGTAGTTGTTGTTGGTGAGCGCGTCGTTGAGCAGGCCCTTGGTGGCGAAGTCGAACGCGGCGCAGGAGCCCGTGGTCGCGTCCACCCAGTTGGTGATCTGCTGCTTCCAGTTGTTGGGGTTGTTCGCGTCGAAGTAGTTCGTCGGCCAGAACTCACCCACGCAGAACCACGGGTCGGTCGCGGTGACGTACTCCTTCACGTAGCTGCCCGCGAAGCCCTTCACGAAGTCGAACCGCCAGCCCGCGAAGCCCACGCCCTTCAGCCGGGTGCCCATCCACGTCTTCAGGTCCGCGCGCACGTTCGCCTGCGAGTGGTCCAGGTCGCGCGCCGCGGCGTAGCCCTCGCCGCTGTCCGCGTTGCCGCAGGCGCTCGGCCACTCGTCACCCGCGGCCACCGCGCTGCAGCCGCTCCAGGTGGGGTTGGTGAAGTCCGCCCAGTTGGCGGTGCCCACGCGGTGGTTCACCACGATGTCCGCGATGGGCTTGACGCCCTGCGCGTTGAGCGCGGCCAGCGCCTGGGTGAGCTCCGCCTCCGTGCCGTAGCTGGAGTTGAGCACGTTGAGCTGCCGGGGCAGGTAGCCCTGCGTGGACGCCGCGTCCGAGGGCGGCGGCAGCCAGATCATCGTGAAGCCCGCGGCCTTCACCGCGGCCGCGTTGTTCTTCACCGTGTTCCACCACCCGCCCGCGCTGGCGGAGTTCCAGTGGAAGCCCTGGATCATCACATCGGTGCTGGCGCCATCCAGCGGCTTGGCCACGGCGGGCGCGGCGGCGAACAGGCCAGCCGTGGAGACGACCAGCAGTCGGGTCTTCAACGTCATCGGGGGACCTCGGGGTTGTGGGGGGAAGCGCGGGCAAGCTAGTCCTGCCTTCCGGCACGGACCAGGACTCCCCGTTGAAGGGCACCCTCCCACCCCGTGCTTCCGAGGAGACGGCGCAGTGCGTTGGGCTGTGCAGGACGCAGGAGGTGTCTAGAATCCCACCCTCCCCTGTCCTCCCCTGTAGGTGTCGCCCTTGATTGAACAAGAGACTGCCCTTCCGGCCACCGCTTCCGCCGAGGAACCGCGCTGGGCCTGGCCCCCGCTGTTCGGCCTCTTGGAGGTGCAGTTCGGCGCCGCGGTGGGCTACCTGCAGACGGCGGTGCCGTACTGGCTCGCGAAGGACGGGATGCCGCTGGCGGAGATTGGCGTGCTGTCCGGCACGGCGTTCTCACCGCACGCGTGGAAGCTGTTGTGGGTGCCGCTCATCGACCTGGGGCCGTGGCGCCGCGTCTGGTACGGCGTGAGCACGCTGCTCACCGCGCTGTTGCTCCTGGCGTGCGCGATGTTCCCGGAGCCCGCGCGGCACCTGGGCGTCTTCACGCTGCTGCTCACGGCGTTGCAGGCCGCGGCGACGACGGCGCACGCGGCGCTCAACGGGCTGATGGCCACGACGTCCAAGCCGTCCGACAAGGGGCGCACGGGCGGCTGGCAGATGGCGGGCAACGTGGGCTCCACCGCGATGATGGGCGCGCTGGCCATCTTCCTGGCGACCCAGTTCTCCCGGCAGGTGGCGGGCATCGTGCTGGCCACGCTGGTGCTGGCGAGCGGCGCGGGCATCTTCTGGATCACCGAGCGGCATGACCCCTCCACCGTGCCCACGGGGCCGTTGCTCAAGGCGGCGGTGGACCGGGTGAAGAGCATCGTGATGGACCTGGTGAAGACGGCCTTCAGCCGTGACGGGCTCATCATGCTGGTGCTCTGCCTGGCGCCGGTGAGCTGCGGCGCGCTCAGCAACCTCTTCAGCGCGATGGCGGGCGCGTACCAGGTGCCGGAGCACACGGTGGAGATGGTGAACGGGCCGGGAATGGCCGTCACCGGCGCGGTGGGTTCACTGATGGGCGGCTGGCTGTCGGACCGGATGAACCGCAAGCTCGCGTACGCGCTGATGGGCGGGGCCACCGCGATGTGCGCGTTCGCCATGGCGGCGGGGCCCATGACGACGGACACGTACATCTGGGGTTCGCTCGCGTACAGCTTCGCGAACGGCGCGGGCTTCGCGGCCTTCGCCGGCATGGTGCTGGAGATGGTGAACGACGGCGCGGCGGTGACGACGAAGTACTCGCTCTTCGTCGCGGCCTCCAACTTCGCCATCAGCTACACGACGGCGCTGGACGGGCACGCGTCGGAGTTCCGCGGCATCGGCACGCGCGCCACCATCGCGGCGGACGGGCTGATTACCCTGGTGGGCATCAGCATCGTGGCGCTCATCTTCGTGCTCTTCCTGCGCAAGAAGCCCGCCGCGGTGGCCGCCACCGCGTGAGTGCCATGGCCCCTGCATCCGTCGAGGTCGTCCCCTACCGGCCGGAGCTGCGCGAGCACTTCGCGCGGCTCAACCGGCAATGGATTGAGAAGGACTTCCGCATCGAGGGCTCGGATGAGGCCTCGTTCGCGGATCCCCACGGGATGTTCGTGGCGCCGGGGGGCGAGGTGTTCTTCGCGCTCGTGGACGGACAGGTGATGGGCACGTGCGCGCTCAGGCGTGAGGACGCGGACACGTTCGAGCTGTGCAAGATGGCGGTGGCCCCGGAGGCGAGGGGCCGCGACCTGGGCGACGCGCTGATGCGGGCCGCGCTGGTCACGGCCCGGCAGCGTGGCGCGAAGCGGATGGTGCTGGTGACGAACAGCGCGCTGGGGCCCGCGCTGGGCCTGTACCGCAAGCATGGCTTCGTCACCACGCGCGAGGGCCCGGAGATTGCCCGGGAGACGGGATACTCGCGCGCGGACGTGGAGATGGCCGTCACGCTCTGACGGCAGGCGGGCTGACACGTCAGCCCCTGGGCCTGCCACGTCAGGGTCATGGGGAAGGCCCACCCCTTCGCCGGCCGCCCGAATGGTTCCAGCCGGTTGGGACTCGAACATCCCTGGCATTCAGTCTGCATTTGCAGGGCCGCACCCCTGCGAGGCACGCCTCACGGGGAACGTCACCCAACCCAAGGCGGACACCCATGACCCAGTACAATGATTTGTTCTTCCGTGTGAACACCGGTGACACCGGTGAGCGCAACTTCGGGAACGAGCCGACGAACACCATTGCCTATCAATCGCCGGACATCATTCCCCAGGGCCTCACCCCCACGCTCAATCCGGCGGAGTTCTTCGCCGGGAACTACAGCTCGGATGTGGGGCAGAACCTGACTGAGAGCGGCGACAACTACATCTACCTGCGCGCCAAGAACCTGGCGGGAGCAGCCCAGTCCGGAAGCGTGTCGCTGTATGCCGTGCCGGCGAGTCTGCTCTTGTACCCCTACCTGTGGGCGGACAATGAGTTGCAGACCAGCGACAAGAACGTCGACAACGGGAACAAGAACATCATCAAGGCCGACAGCGGCAAGATTGCCGTGACGGACAACCCGTTCGTCTGGAGGGCCCCCACCCCGGACCACTACTGCCTCATCTCCCGGGTCTCCACCACGGCGCACCCGAACGCTGTTCCCACCGCGGCCGTGGGTAACATGGACCAGCTGACGGAGTTCATCCTGGACAACCCGGGGTTCGGCTGGCGGAACGTCACCATCGTGGATGCCAACAAGCCGGACTACACCACCAAGGGCATCAACTTCGATCAGGGCACCTCCTCGGCGATGGTGACCTTCGACATCAAGTGCGTGAACGTGCCCGCGGGGGCGAGCGTCGCCTTCTCGGCGGGCACTCCGGGGCCTTCGCCTCTCATCAGCCTGGGGAAGACGACGGTGCCCGAGACGCTTCCGGACCAGAGTGGCAACCGCAACTGGCACACCGGAATCGACTGCCTCGTGCCGGCTGACTACAAGACGACCATTGACTATTCGTACTGGTCCAACAACCTCGCCCCGCTTCCGGGGATGTCCATCACGGTCCGGGTCCTCCCGTTCGTCTCTGATGACCACCGGCTCTACGGCCGGCTCTTCACGCCGGAGCAGCTGGGGATGTCTCCCGAGCGGAGCAAGGCGCTGGCGGGCAAGCGCGGCATCGTGCTCGGCTCCCACACCACCGTCTTCCGCTGAGCGGCGCGGCACGCCTTGAGAAATGAAAGCGGCCACCGGCTCTTGAGCCGGTGGCCGTTTTTCGTTGGAGCCGCGGTGCTTCAGCGCTTCGTCACGCGGGCTTCCCCCAGGACCATGGACCAGTTGTTCATGACCTCCGTGGGCTGGGCGGCGCCATAGGTCTGGCTCTGCAGGGACGTCTTCGTGTTGAGGTGGCTGCTCATGTAGATGAGCCGGCTCATGGCAGGCCCCGGCTGCTGGTTTCCCTGGAGCGCGTCCTTGAACCGCGCGCCGAGATAGCCCGGAGGAATGCTCTGGTAGTTCAGCCGGACCCGGATGGAGGCCCACGAAGGAATCTCCGCCAGGGGAACCTGGTACACCAGCGTGTCTTCGCCCTCGGCCTCCTGGGGATGGCTGTCGTTGGGGTAGTCCGGGTCGCTCTCAATGGCGGGCTGGGTTCCCTGGACCGCGCTCAAGGGCATGGTGATTTGAGCCAGCTGGTAGAGGTCCAGCCCCAGCTGAAGCTCGCCGGACTTGCGCAGGCTCGGCGGCTTCCAGCCCGCGGGGAGGATCCGGTTGTCCTTCAAGTCCTTGAACTGCTGGAGCTCCAGGCTGGTGACCTTCTTGACGTCGTCCATGACGCGGACCTCGTAGATTTGGACCTGGTCCTGCCGCTGGAGGGTCTGGAAGTGCGGCTGGAGCTGGCCGGGGTCTGACGAGAACTCGCTGGTGAGGATGTTGTCGCCATTGGCATTGCAGGGGCCATTGCAGATGGCGCCTTGCGCGTTGGGTTGTCCCGACGCCCAGAGCGCCTTGCCGGACGCGTCCAGGACCTCGAACTGGATGAACGCCCGGCGGAAGCCCGCGCCGCTGGGGAACTTGTGGCCCGCGTTGTTGCTGAGGGTGACGGGGACGCTCAGCATGCCGTTGTCCGTGGACATGTTCCCCAGGGAAACCTGCACGGCGGGGAGCCGCGGATTGTAGGAGCCCTGGGCCGTGCTGTACGCGAGGTCCAGGATGGACTGCTCGGCGTTGAGCAGGTTCTGCGCGACCACGTAGTTGCGTCTGGCATCCGTCAGCGGTGCGACGGTGCCATCCGGGAAGCGCAGGGCGAGGAAGAGGTCATCCAAGAGGAGCACTTCGCCACTCCGGCCGGTGAAGTTCAGCTCCAGCCGCCGGGTGTCCGCGCCCACGGCCATGGTCGCCTGACGCGCCTGCCACCTCGACTGTCCCGGGTCGACCGCGAGCGGAGGTGTCGTGGACGCCGCGACTCCTTGCGCGTTGAAGGTGCGCACGACGAGCTCACCGCAGGAGAGCTGGTCGCACCAGGCGGTGGCGCCCCAGAGGAGGGTCGTCTTGCCGCCTCCCTTCTGGAGGGCGTCCTGGTATCGGCTGAGGTCGATGCTCAGCGTCGCGCTGCCCGGGTTGAGCTGGAAGAAGTAGCGGCCGTGGCTCGGGTGGATGGAGCGGCCGTGGTCGCCCGTGACCTTCTGGACGGCGGCGATGGCGCTTTGCTCGCTCCAGCCCTTCGTGTTGCCATCCTCCGCGCCCGGGTTGGGGACGAGGTTGGGCGTGCGGTTCAGGATGTCTGGGGATTGGAGGTAGGGCGGGATGCGTGAGTCCTGCGACAGGTAGAAGTCCAGCCCGAGCACGTCCGGGAACTGCTGGAACATCTCGTGAACGAACAGGTTGATGCCCAGCAACGTGTGCCGGTTGTATTCGCGCGCCACCGGGGGCGGACTGCCCTGGTAGAAGGGGTCCAGGTCGTCGTTGTACTGCGCCACGTACACGCGGTTGTCGTGGGGGGATGACGGCGAGGTGAGCGGCATGTGGCAGCCCTGACACGTCGTCTTGGAGTCGGGGTAGCCGCTGTTGAGCCACTCGAAGTAGGTGGTCTGCTCATAGGCGAGCGCGACACAGGGGTCCTTCGTGAAGTTGCCGTTGGCGTCGAAGGTCGTCTGGCTGGCGTCGCAGCTCGCGGGGCGCTCGTAGCCTTCGCTCGCGTCGGAGATGCGCATGCCAGGCCTGTAGTTGGTGGGGACCTTGGGGAGGATGACGACGTGGCAGGCGCCGCAGACCATGGAGTCGCGCAGGTAGCTGTGTCCGTCCACGTGCGCCGCGGTCTCCAGGCTCACCCCCGCAGCGGCCATGGGCTTCGCGTTGAGGCCGAAGTCAGGCCCGAGGATGGCGCCGGGGTGCAGGTTCATGGACGAGGTGAAGGGGAAGGACGGCGGCGTTTGCGTCTTCTTCTCCTCCGCGCTGACCAGCCGGTCCGAGACGCCCGCGCCGAAGAGGTCTCCGTCGGAGCCATAGAAGAAGCCGTAGTCGGCGCCATCCCAGGGCTGGCCCTCCTTCGGCGCCATGGAATGACAGACGGCGCAGGAGAGTCCGTCCCGGGCCAGCGCGCCGTAGGTCGCGTATTGCGAACCCGCCGAGGAGGCCGAGGGGAACGGGTTCTTGTAGGGCGCGCCCTCTGGCGTCGCGTAGAGGGTGAAGTGGTCGAACGGGGCGTTGTTGGCCAGGGCCTGGCGCTCCGCCAGGGGGGAATGGCATCGCAGACAGAGCTGGTCCACCTGGTAGGGCTGGTGAGGAGACAGCGAACGGGTCGTCTCCACCTGCGCGAGGAAGACAGGGTCCCGGCCCGCCAGGGCCTTGATGGAGGCGCTCCAGTCTCCGAAGGGGGACCAGTTGGCGGACAGGTTCATGGGGCCCGCGCCACCGCTCGGCCAGAGGCTGTTGACCGTGGGCTGCTGCCAGAACGCCATCTCCGGCAGGTCGCTGCCCTGGGCCTTCCAATCCGAGTCATGGCAGGACTGGCACACCAGCGAGGAGTTGAAGTCCTGGCTGCCAAGGTTCAGTCCGTTGTGCGCGATGTCCAGGTTCCGGGGCGGCAGTTTGACGAGGTCAGCGCTCTGGATCCTGGGCAGCTGAACACCCAGCTGCGTCGAGTAGAACTTCAGGAATGCCTGGGCCTCGTCGCTGGACTCGGCGAGGGGCGTGAGCAGGGCATTGCCTCGCGGGAACACGGGATAGGGCGGAGGGACGAGGCCATCCCCTCCGCTGCCGCTCGTGGCCAGGACGGCTGGCTTGGGCGCCCCGCTCCGCACGACCACCGCGGCCGCGATGGCGAGCCCTACGCCCGCCGCGACAATCACATGACGCGCATATCTCGTCTTCATGGGTTCACCTCGGTGGAATGGGAGCGGCGGAACTGCGCTGGGGACGCGGCGGGAGCGGGCAGCGCCTCCCACCGGTTCATCCAGAAGGCGGCCTGGGGCCACCGCTGTTCCTGGCGGTAGTAGACGCCGCGTGTGCGTTGATGGTCCTGGAACCGCGCGTTCAGCGTGGACTCGTAGGCCTGGAGCGCGTCCGCGTCGCCGCTCAGACAGCGCTCCAGCGCGTCGGCGGCCAGGAGCGCGGAGTCCAACGCCTTGGTGATGCCCTGGGAGGACAGCGGATCATAGGTGCACGCCGCGTCGCCCACGGCGAGCCACTGTTCCCCCCGTGGCCGGTCCAACTGTCCGACGAGCACGGGCACCGCGATGAGCGCCTCGCCGGCGAAGTCACAAGCGTCCAGCCGCGCCCAGGTCACCGGCGCCTGCTTCAGCAGGTTCATCCAGGGCTCGGGCGTGGCCCAGCGCAAGCCACGCAAGGAGTCGCCATCGCCGACGAGCGCGACGACGACCCGCCCCCTTGGCAGCAACGCCGAGTACCACCAGCCCTCCGGGCAGGACTCCACCAGCGCGTGGGTGGGGAAGGCCGCGCCGCCCTGAAGCTGGAAGGCGCCATACACGGCGAAGCAGCGGTCGCTCACGAGCCGCCGCGCGCCGCGTGCCGAGGCGAAGGTGGCCTTGCCTCCCGTGGCGTCCACGACGAAGCGTGCCCGCAGCGTGCTGGGGTCTGCTCCCCCATGGGACAGGCGGAGCCGATAGCCGTGGCGCCCCAGGGATTCCGAGTCCACCAGGGTCGTCGCCCGCAGCACCCGAGCGCCTTGCCGGGCGGCTTCGACGCTCAGCCGTTCGTCGAAGCGCGTCCGGTCCAGGTGCCAGGCGGAACCCCAGGGGGACATCATCGTGTCATTGAAGCCCGGCTCCGCCCTGCCCCAGCATGACGCCGTGCCGCGGGAG
Organism: Corallococcus exiguus; assembly: GCF_009909105.1. NCBI lineage: Bacteria > Pseudomonadati > Myxococcota > Myxococcia > Myxococcales > Myxococcaceae > Corallococcus > Corallococcus exiguus. The sequence goes on along the minus strand of NZ_JAAAPK010000013.1, from coordinate 63,285 downwards.
GCAAGGTGTCCATCGCGCAGGAAGCTTTCCCAGACGCCGAGCCGTGACAGCGACAGGCGGACGTCCGGCGGCAGGGTTTCCCCCAGCCGGGGGGCGTCATAGGTGGTCCGCTCGACCAGGGTGACGGAGAGCGACGGCGCCTTCCTCCTCAAGGCCACGGCCATGGCCGCGCCCGCGGGGCCGCCGCCAATGACGGCCACGTCGCAGGAGTCCTCGCTCACGAGTTGGCCACCTTGGCGAGGGCCGGTTCCTCTTGGCCCGTGGCGGGCGCGTACGTCCGCTCCACCTCGATGAACGTGGGCGCGGGCGGCAGTCCTGGCGCGGCCTCAGGGCCCTGCTGGGGGGCGGGGGCATCCGACCGCTTGAGGACGAAGCCCAATTCCTTCCAGTGGAAGACCATGTCCTCGTCCTTGTCGAAGTTGATGTCCGTCGGACGCGTCCAATAGTCCTGGTGCCACTGCTGGTCGTCTCCCAGGTAGCTCACGAAGTAGGGCCGTTGGGCGGGCCACCACCAGAGCGACGTCCCCTGGACGGTCTGGTTGGAGCACTCGTTGAAGTCGGCCTGCCATGGCAGCGCCATGTATTTGCTGGCATCCCCCGGCTCCAGGCCCAGCCCGTCGTGCGGATTGATGCTCCACTGGAGCGGCTGGCCCTCGGTCCTGTCGCGGTGCTTGAAGCGGAAGCCCGCGGCCGGGTCGTCCTGGAAGAAGTTCGCGTCCCGGGCAATCCACGTCATCTCGATGCCCGGGCAGAACGCGCCGCCCACGCAGTTCTCCAGCACGGCGCGGTCCAACCGCGCTCCCTCCGACGCGGGGGACTTGGGGGGCGAGTGGTCGACCTTGCCGGCACTGTATTGCTGGAGGAGGAAGTACTGGGTCCGCGTGAGGCTCAGGAACTTCCGGGGGATGGTGTCGGAGATGGGGTTGTCGCCCGCCATCTTCGGCATGAGGTCCGGCGTCGGCACGTTGACGTCGTCGGGGTTCCGGATTCGCTGAAGGAAGCGGGGGCCCAGGTTACCGCCCTGGATGGCGTCGTGTCTGCCATTGCCCTGCGGGCCCACGTCAGCGACCCACTGGTAGGCGGCGGGGCGGCTGAGGATGGGAAGAAGGTCGGCCTGGAAGTTGGGCGTGTAGTCCTGCTGGAACTGCCCACCCTGGTAGAGCCCGGGGACGAGCCCCCGCTGGGTGACGAAGGTGTCGAAGAGCGTGTCGTAGAGCGTGATGACGTTGAGGATTTGTGGCGCGTACCCGGGGGGCCCCACCACGACCCACGCGGGGAACTCCACCTCATGCTCCGAGTTGTCATCCATGACCAGCGTCGCGGTGACGGGCCCGTCCGAGATGTCATCCCACCAGAAGGTGTTGTTGGCGTACGTGTCCAGCCGGGGCTGGGGGTAGGCGTTCGTGTCGATGAACCCCTGCGCCTGGGTCACCTGATCGGACGTGAGCCCCAGGCTGGGGGCCGTGAGGACGGAGGCGACGGCGGCATCGAACGCCGCCTGGGTGTCGTAGCCAATGTCCGCGATGCTCTTCAGCGCCATGAGGATGGCCTGCGCCTTCCCGCTAAGGCCGCTCACCTTCTCCAGCGTGTGGTACCGCGCCCAGGCCTCCAGCAGGCCACTCGTGATGTCATAGCGAACCGACACGCCGGACTTGCCGTAGCCGCCTACCGCGTGGAGATAGCCCCGGGCATCCGTGACGAGCTTTCCCAGGGTGGTGATGTCGCTGCCTTCGGGGAGGAGTCGCGAAGGGCGGGCCGACGCGGGGAGCAGCTCACACTGCACGGTGGTGGGACCGCCCGCGCTGCCCAGGCAGGTGACGGTGCGCGGCCCCGCGTCGAGGATGAGCGCGTTGCGGTCATTCCCCACGGTGCGAGGATTTCGCAGCGGGTGGTCGACGGCGTAGGTGCCGTCCGCACCCTGTTGCTGCCGGAACTCGTACCAGGCGGACTTCTTGTTGGCCAGGTGGACCGTCCAGCGGATGTCTTTGATTCCGCCCTCACCCGGCTGGACCCTGCGCCCGTTGGAGCCGGGCGAGTCGTAGGCGTGGATTTGAAAGCGCGCCGCCTGTCTGCGCACCGCCATGCTGGCATCGCGAAACCGGGTCACGCTGCCGCCCGCCACCTCCAGCGGCAGTCCTCCTGCCTCCTCGGGACCGAGGTAGTAGTCCTCGCTGTCTCCGACGCGGGCCACGCCGATGGCCGGGTGAATCTTGTAGGTCGTGCTCATGCCTTTGCTCCTCGCGGTGGGGAAGGAGCTGATGCAAAAGACACTCCCCTCAAGGGAAGCGCAGAAATTCCAGAAATACTGCACATTCTACAGACGGGGGCCATGTCCCGGCAGTGGCGGACGTGGCCATTGACGCGTCAAGGATTGGCCATGACGTGTCAGCTCCAAAAAGAAGCGCCGCGTCCCTGTGCGGGGCGCGGCGCTGGGGTGTGGGGCTTCGGGCTGGGGCCTACTTCGTGTGCACCGTCACGTCAGCGGAGAGGCCGGCGCGCAGGGCCAGGCCTTGCGGCGGGTGCACCCAGGAGATGCGCACGGGTACGCGCTGCACCACCTTGACGAAGTTGCCGGACGCGTTGTCGGGCGGCAGCAGGGAGAAGCGGGAGCCGGTGCCTCCAGAGAGGCTCTCCACCTTGCCCTCCAGCTTCTCACCGGAGAAGGCGTCCAGCTCCACCTCCACGCGCTGACCGGGCTGCATGTGACCCACCTGCGTCTCCTTGAAGTTCGCCACCACGTAGGTCGTCGTGGGCACCAGCTCCGCCACGGCCTGGCCGGGGGTGAGCAGCTGGCCCGCGTGCACGGACAGCTTGGACACCTGGCCGTCCGCCGGGGCGACGACGCGCGTGTCCTCCAGCTGGAGCTTCGCCTGGTCGAGCGCGGCCTCCGCGCCCTTCACCCGCGCGTGCGCCAGCGACGCGCTGGCCTGGGCGGCGGCGATCTTCTCGTCGATGGGGGCGCTCACGTCGAGCTGGCCCCTGGCCTCCGCCACCTTGCTCTCCGCGGTGCGCCGGCCCTCCTCCGCCAGGGCGAGCTGCGCGCGGGCGCCTTCGAGCGCGGCCTGCGCCGTCTCGTTGGCCGTCTGCGCGTCATCCAGCGCGCTCTGCGCCACCACGTTCTGCTGACGCAGGCTCTGGGTCCTATCCAGGTCCAGCGTGGCCTTGCGGGCCTGCGCCTCCGCGCGAGTCAGCGCCGCGCGGGCCGCCGCCACCTGCGCCTGGGCGCCGCTCACCGCGGACGTGCTCGTGGACACGAGCGCCTTCGCGCTGGAGAGGCCACCCTTCGCGCCGGCCTCCGCCACCGTGGCCTGCGCGTCCGCCGCGACGGCCTGGGCGCGCGCGGACTCCAGCTCGGCCTCCGCCTGCTTCACGCGCGCCTCATACGGACGCGGGTCGATTTGAAGGAGCACGTCGCCCTGGTGCACGGTGGCGTTGTCCAGCACGGCCACCTTCACCACGGGGCCGGACACGCGCGCGGCCAGGGGCACCACGTCCGCCTCCACCTGCGCGTCGTCGGTGGTCTCCTGCCCGGCCGTGACGATCTTGAAGCCGCCAATGGCCAGCACGATGGCCGCCACGACGCCACCGAGGATGAGGAAGCCCCTCTTGCCGCGCTTCGCCTGCGCCGCGGAGGCGGGCGCGGGCGCCGCTTCGGGGACGAGTTGGGGAGCAGTCGTTGTCGTTGCCATGTCTTAAATCTCCACGTCGATGTGCGGTTTCTCGTGGGAGCCCCCGACGCTCGGGGGGTCCTTGAGGAAATAGATGAGCGGCAGCACCACCACGAACATCAGCGACGCCAAGACAAAGAGCTTGTCGAACGCGAGCACCATGGCCTGCCGTGACACGTTGCCCACCATCATCTGGAGGCTGGCCATGCTGGCGCTCGCGGCGTCCAGGCCGTGCTGCATGAGCCCCTTCTGCGTGGCGGCCATGCGGCTGGCGACCTCCCACCGCTCCGGGTTCAGGTGCGCCGCGATGGAGGCCTTGGACAACACGGTGTAGCGCGACAGGAGCGTGGTGAAGATGGCCAGGCCCACGGACCCGCCAATCTGGCGCAAGAGGGAGTTGAGTCCCGTCGCGTCCGCCATCCGCTCGCGCGGGATGCTGCCGAGCGCCGTGGCGCTGAGCGGCACGAACATCATGCTGAAGCCCACGCCCTGCAGCGCGATGGCCGCGATGATGTTGCTGGAGCCGGTGGAGAGCGAGAAGTGGCTCATCTCGAACGCGCCGAAGCCCGCGAACACGATGCCTATGCCCACCAACACCCGCGCCGGCACCTTGCCGTACAGCCGCCCGACGATGGGCATCATCACCATCATCACCAGCGTGCGAGGCATCAGCGAGAGGCCGGACTGCGTCGCGGTGAAGCCCAGGAGCTCCTGCATGAACACCGGCAGCAGGAACATGCTGGCCATGAGCACCGCGAACACCAGCGCGCCCAGGAGCGTGCCGGACGCGAACACCGGGTCCTTGAACAGCCGCAGGTTCACCGCGGGCGCCTCCGCGGTCAGCTCGCGGATGACGAAGGCGATGAGGCACGTGGCGGAGAGGAGCGCGCAGATGATGATGATGGGGGACTCGAACCAGTCATCCGCCTGCCCCTCCTCCAGGAAGTACTGGAGCGAGGCCAGGCCCATGCAGAGCAGCGTGATGCCGGACCAGTCCATGTGCTTGCGCTGCTTCTCGGCCTCCTGGCGCGCGGTGGCGCGCAGCTGTTCGTCCTCCTGGACGAAGCGGGCCACCATGAAGAAGCCCAGGATGCCCACCGGCACGTTGATGAAGAAGATCCAGGACCAGTGCCAGTTGTCCACGATGTAGCCGCCCAGCGTGGGACCAATGGCGGGGCCCACCATCACGGCCATGCCGAAGATGGCCATCGCGGTGCCCTGCTCCTTCGGCGGGAACGTCTGCCGGAGGATGGCCTGCTCGGTGGGTTGAAGCGCGCCTGCCCCTAGACCCTGGAGGAAGCGGAAGAGCACCAACGTGGGCAGGTTCCACGCGAAGCCGCACAGGAACGACCCCGCCACGAAGAGCACCAAGCACGCCAGGTACACGCGCTTCTGGCCGAACATGCGGCCCAGGAAGCCCGTGAGCGGCATCACCATCACCGTGGCGATGACGAAGCCGGTGGTGGCCCAGGTGATCTCCTGCACCGTGGCGCCGACAGCGCCGCGGATTTGAGGCAGCGCCACGCTCACGATGGACGAGTCGATGGCGCCCATCAGCGTGCCGAACGTCACCGACAGCGTGACGAGCCACTTGTTGACGGGGGCCTTGGGCGTTGCCGGCGCCAGGACCTCCGGTGTTGCGACGGCTGTCGCCATGTCAGTCGACCTCGATGCCCTTCAAGAAGACGCGGAGAATCTCCTCCGCCCAGGCGGCTGCCGGAGGGTTCGCGGCGTCGTCCTCGCGCAGGCGGTCCAATGCGCCGCGCACCATTCCCATCAGGAGATTCGGGTAGAACGCGCGCCCTTCCGCGCGGACCTCCCCGGCATGGATGCCCCGGTCGAGGATGACCGACACGCGCTTGCTGAGCTCCGCCAGGATGCGGCTCTTGCGCGCCGGGTCCTCCGGCAGCTGCACCAGCACCCGCACGAACGCGTCGCGCTCCGCCGCATGGGCGAACAGCGCCGTCACGAAGGCGCGCAGCTGTTCGCGAGCGGGCCGCTCCGCCACGGGAGCCAGGGCCGCGTCCAGCCGGTCCAGCATCATCTGGCGGCGCTTCGCGCGCAGCGCGTCCAGCAGGGCCGCGCGGTCGGTGAAGTGGTTGTAGAGCGTCCCCACCGACACGCCTGCCTGCTCGGCGATGGACTCCATCTTCGCCGCGTGCAGGCCGTCCCGAGCGAACACCGCCGCGGCCGCCAACAGGATGGCGTCAGCGGTGGCTTCCTTCAGACGAGAGCGCAGCCTTTTGACGGGCGCCTCAGATTTTGAATCTCGATTCATTCTCTGAAGGGAGATTTAACCTTCCCCCCGCCGGAGTCAAATCGGCCTGGGGTTCCAGAGGGACGAAGCAGCCGAACGCAAGAAGGGCCGGCGGGAGTGCGCTCCGCCGGCCCTTCCTGGGGTGCTTCTGGATTTCAGCGACGGCGGCTCAGGGGGTGAGCATGCCCAGCTTGGGGGCGGGCAGCTCCACGGACAGCTCCTGGGTGAGGCCCTCGGTGGCGTGGAAGCCCTTGCCGCTCACCTCGCCCGCGCGGAACAGCGCCCAGCTCTGGAGGCCGCGCTGGAACGAGCGCGTCATGTGCCACAGCTCCAGGCCGCTGTTGGCGACGAAGAGGTACATCGTCCGCTTCGGGTTCCAGGGGTTGGGCAGCGCCAGGGCGAGGCCGTCATCCGCGCGGCCGTACGTCTTTCCCTGCCAGCGGAAGAAGCGCCGGCCCAGTTCGACAGGCAGCTTCTTCTCCGCCGCCAGGCGCGCCATGAGCCCGTTGTCCTCCAGGCCGCCGAAGACGACCAGGTCGCGGTCCGCCAGCTCCGCGTCCGTCACCTCGGCGTCCGGCTTGAGCGGGGCCAGGCGCTCCGGAGACGCGTCCGCCAGCTGCTCGCGGTAGTTCGTCGCCAGCGTGCGCATGGACTCCACCTGGCGCGCGGAGCCGTACACGAAGAGGAGCTTGTCCCAGTCATCCAGCGTGTTGGCCAGGGTCTGGTAGCGCTCGCGGGCCACGGGGATGTCGTTGCCCACGTTGAACACCACGCGCACCGGCCGGTCCGGGACCTTCACGGTGAAGGTTTCGCTTCCGCCCTTCACCTCCACGCGCTCCAGCACGGCGCCCTTCTCCGTCTGCACCTCCACCAGCGTGGCGAAGCGCCAGGGCGTGCCGGACTGCTCCACCTTCAGCGTCACCTCGAAGCCCTCCTTCGCCTTCTGGGCGCGGGAGGTGAGGCGCGGCGCGGGCAGGCCCCCGCGCTCCACCCACTGCTTCACCCACGGCCCCACGTCCTGGCCCGCGGCCTCTGAAGCGGTGCGGATGAAGTCCTGGGTGGTGAGCTTCTTGTTCGCGAACTTCGTGTGCACCGCACCCATCACCTTGGCGAACTTCGCGTTGCCCAGGGTCAGCCGCAGCTGGTGCAGCAGGTACGTGCCCTTGATGCGAGGCACCGCGTACTGGCCATAACGGCCGTAGTCCGTGCGCGCGGCGGTGGGCACCACGTCGCCCTCGCGGGCCGTGACGTAGAGGTAGCGGGCGTTGAGGTCCGCGAGCGCGTCGCGCTGGGCGTCGAAGGCCTTGGAGAGGTCATCCCCTTCCGGCAGGTCCCTGAGCAGCGTCCAGTACGCCGCCGAGCCGCTGCCGAACCAGTTGTCCGCGTCCGTGGCGGGGAACACCGTGTTGGCCCAGAGCTTCTTCTCGTCGAAGCCGAGCGCGTCCTTCACGCGAGCGAAGTCGCGCTTGGGCTTGTCCGCCTTGGGCTCCGGCTTCTGCTTCGCCTTGGCTGCCTTCAGCTGATCCGCGACGTAGATGGGGCTGAAGGCGGTGTAGCCCAGGGACAGGTGCGGGGTGGCGCCGGGCAGGTCCGGAATCCAGCGGCTGCCCACCATCTTCTCGCGCAGCGTCGTCTTGCCGTAGTGGGCCAGGAACATCAGCTTCTCGGTCATCTCCGACGTGGTGACCTTGCCGTCACACGCGTGGGGCCGGTTGATGGGGCTGGACGCCATCATGCGCGTGGCGCTGTCCACGTCGAAGCCGCCCTTGCCGTACTTCGCGTAGGCCTCCTGGAAGGCGATGTCGCGGTTCCAGGTGTTGAAGGCCAGGTCCACCGGAGCGTTGCTCGAGTTGGGCACGGACTCCTTGCGGACCTCCGGGTCGCGGTTGTTGTTGTTGGCCCAGATGAAGTCCTTGAGGTTTCCGGGCGTGTCCCCGGCCTTGCCCTTGCTGCCGGTGCGCCACAGCCGCGTCTTCGCGGTGCCCAGCAGAAGGCATGCGCCCTCATCCGTCTTGGTGTCCGCGAGCGTCCAGTCGTTGGTGTAGAGGCCGTTGTTGCGGTCCTTGAGGATGCGCTCCACGTCGTCGATGGAGTTCGCGTACTGCACGGCCTTGCGGATGCGGTTGCTCTGCGGGGTGCCGTCGATGTTGAAGGGCGTCTGGCCGACGGTCGTCTCGCCGATGACGATGCCCGCGTCGTTGAGCATCCAGTCGGAGCCGCTGTGGATGCCGCCCGGGAAGGTCTGCATCACGAAGCGGTGGCCCTTGGTGGGCTGCACGTCCAGCATCACGTCCCAGTGGACGCCGGTGTAGCCGTTCCACATGAAGATCTGGCCCATGACGACGCGGCCGTCCTTCGTCGCGGACTTGGTGGCCACGAAGGACGAGCAGTGGTCGCCCTCCCCTGCCCGGCCGTTCTCATCCTCACCCTTGAGGAAGGTGCGGCCGGAGAGCGGGGACGCGGTGACGCGGTTGGCGTCCTCCAGCTGGCCCAGGTCCACGGCGGAGTTGATGGCGACGACATCGAGCACGTCCAGGTCGCGCTCCTTGCCATCCGGGCCCTTGAACTTCGCGCCGCCCACGTTGGCGCCGTCGGCGATGCCCTTCATCTCCTCCAGGTACTCGGGGTCGAAGCGGCGCAGGAACAGCGAGTCCGCGAGCAGGCGCACCTGCGCCCATCCCTTCGCGGCGTCCGCCTTGTCCTTCTGGATGCCCAGCTTCTCGATGTAGCGGACGATCTCCTGCGACACGAGCTCGCCGTACTGCCGGCCGCGCTCGTAGGGCTCGCCCTCGATGTGCACGTACACCCAGCCGCCGTCGTCGTAGCGGAAGCCCTTGCCGGCCCACCGCACGCTCTCCATGGGGATGTACGAGGTGATGTCGTCCACCTCCTCCACCTTCACATCGTCGAACCACGCGGTGCCGGTGGCCTTGCCGTTGTGGCCCAGGTGCGCGCGCACGCGATCACTGGACTGGGTGGCGAAGAACAGCGCCTGCACGCGGCCGCTGGAGTCCGCGCCCTGCGGAGGAGAGCAGTTGGTGAAGGGGAAGCTCTGCATGGACAGACACGCGCCCAGCGCCGTGGGGTAGCGCGCCTGCGCATCCGCCTGCACGCCCTTCGTGCGCACCCAGGCGGAGAGCCGGTAGAGGCGGCCCACCTGGAGCTTCACGGGTTCGGACACAACGGTGGTCTCCGCGCCGCCCTGGGGGCTTTCAATGACGAGGCTGCGGCTGCCCTCCGACTTCGCGTCGGTGCGGGCGGACACCTTGCCCTGGCCCGAGGCCGTCCAGCCCTGGGGAAGGCCGGTGGCGGCGGCGGTTTCAAAGCCGGCGTTGGGGACGGCGATGGAGGCGGGGGCGGCCCAGGCGGTGGCCGAGGCGCAGGCGGCCAGCGTGGGCCAGAGTAGACGGGAGCGCTTCCACATCAGACGCAGGTGGGACATGGCTTGCTCATGGGAAGGAGGAAAGGGTGCGGCATCCTGTCACGTCGTACGCGGGCGTGCTGGCACGCATTGCGTGAGCATGGCGAGAGGTTCACTCCTGGCGCGATTGGACAGCTTCACGACATGACGCCCTGTCCCACGACGGTCCGAATTCGACCGCAAGGCGCGGAGTGCTGGCCTGGGAACCGGGGGTTAGGTTTCGCCTCGTGGTCATCGAAAGGAGGCTGAGCATGGCGACGAAGACGGAGGCCCTCGCGGCGGCGACAGTGGGCGACCCGCGCTGGGCGGCGGTCGTCGCTCGGGACGCGGCGGAGGATGGGCGCTTCTTCTATTCCGTGAGGACGACGGGGGTGTACTGCCGTCCGTCCTGTGGCGCGAGGACGCCGCGGCCGGAGAACGTGGGGTTCCACGCGACGAAGACGGCGGCGGAGCAGGCGGGGTACCGGGCGTGCAAGCGGTGCAAGCCGGGGGAGCCCTCGCTCGCTGTGAAGCACGCAGACCGGGTGGCCGAGCTTTGCCGCTTCATCCAGGCGTCTGAAGAGATGCCGAGCCTGGAGGAACTGGCGGAGCGCGCGGGGCTGTCGCCGTATCACCTGCACCGGGTGTTCAAGGCCGTCACGGGGCTGACGCCGAAGGGCTACGCGGCGGCGCAGCGGGCGGAGCGGATCCGCACGGGGCTGACGAAGCGCGGCTCCGTCACTGAAGCCATCTACGACGCCGGATTCAATTCGAGCGGTCGCTTCTACGAAACCTCCAGCCAGGTCCTGGGCATGACACCGACGAACTTCCGCGCCGGGGGCGCGAACACGCAGATCCACTTCGCCATCGCGGAGTGCTCGCTGGGGCCCATCCTGGTGGCCACGAGCGACCGGGGCGTGTGCGCCATCCTGATGGGAGATGATCCGGACGCGCTGGCGAAGGACCTCCAGGACCGCTTCCCGCAGGCGACGCTGGTGGGCGGGGACGCGAAGTTCGAGCAGCTGGTCGCGAAGGTCGTGGGCTTCGTGGAGGCGCCGCGCGTGGGGCTGGATTTGCCACTGGACGTGAGGGGCACGGCGTTCCAGCAGCGCGTGTGGCAGGCGCTGCGGGAGATTCCAGCGGGGAAGACGGCGAGCTACATGGACATCGCGGAGCGGATTGGTTCGCCGAAGTCGGTGCGGGCCGTGGCTCAGGCGTGTGGCGCGAACGCGCTGGCGGTGGCGATTCCGTGTCACCGGGTGGTGCGGAATGACGGCGCGCTGTCTGGGTATCGGTGGGGCGTGGAGCGAAAGCGCGCGTTGCTGGAGCGTGAGGCGCAGCGGTGAGGAGACGGGTTCGTTCGGTGGATTGGGAGGGAACGGGCCGGGAGTTGGATGCCCGTGGGTGCGCGGTGCTGGAGCAACTGCTCACGCCTGACGAGTGCGAAGCATTGGCGTTGCTCTACGACGTGGACGACGCCTTTCGCAGCCGAGTGGTGATGGCGCGGCACGGGTTCGGCCGGGGCGAATACAAATACTTCGACCATCCGTTGCCGGAGGTCGTGACGGAACTGCGCACGGCGCTGTATCCATGCCTGGCGCCCATCGCGAACCGCTGGAACACGGCCATGGGCATCGACGTGCGGTATCCGGACGTCCACGCGGACTTCCTCGCGCGATGCCACGAAGCCGGGCAGGTGCGGCCCACGCCCCTGCTCCTGCGCTACGGCGCGGACGACTACAACTGCTTGCACCAGGACCTGTATGGCGAGCACGTCTTCCCGCTCCAGGTGGCCATCCTCCTCTCCGAACCCGGACGGGACTTCACGGGCGGCGAGTTCGTCCTGACGGAGCAACGTCCCCGAATGCAGTCACGCGCGGAGGTCGTCCCTCTGCGTCAGGGGGATGCGGTCGTCTTCGCGGTGCATCATCGCCCGGTCCAGGGCACACGGGGCACGTACCGCGTCAACCTGCGGCACGGTGTCAGCCGCGTACGCTCCGGCATGAGGCACACGGCAGGCATCATTTTCCATGATGCGGCGTAGCCCCTGGTATTGGGCACACATCCGCAGAAATAGTGAATTACCCCAGGGCCATTCCCACCCATATGGAGAGGCCTTGATCTGAGTGCCTGAGTTTGTCCATTCTGCAAAACGACAAAACCCAGGCATCCGCTGTCGTCTCGAGTCTGCCGTTGACGGTGCAGGACGCGGCCAGCGCCCTGGATTCCGACCGGCCCGGCCCGGGTCCCTGCGGCTGAAACGCTCAGGGCCCCACGAGGCCTCGGTATGCGCGTGAGAGGCGGCCTCGCTGGGAGCGGCTCTCACAATCCTGCTTTTCCTCTATATCCACGAATGTAGGCCGTGATGAATAATGGCAGGTCAGCGTTGCCGTGCATCTGCGGCTGCTGGCCCAGCACCCTCTCTCACCCACCGGAGAATCCAATGAAGCGGATAGGGATGGTCATCGCGCTGTTCATTTGCGTGAACGCAGCCCCCCAAGCTCGAGCCACCGCCATGAAGCCAGCGGCGCTGCGCGAGCGCATCAGCGTGTCGCTGGCCGCCGACAAGCGCGAGGTGGCGCTGACCCTGGCGAAGCAGGACCCGGTGCTGCGAAAGGCTCTCGCTTCCCGCTTGAGCAGCGAGCACCTCGCTGTGGACCTGAAGCAGTGGCTGAGCACCGTGTCGGCCCCGTCCTCCGTCACGGGCGTGGCGGAGCGAGCGGACCTGAACATCCGTCGGCTCAAGGGCATCGATCGTGAGCTAGACAGCCTGCTGCAGCTTCGTCTGGCCAGCGCGTCCATGCTGGCGGCATTGCAGCAAGGCGTTGACCCTCTCTACGCCTATGAACCGGATGGCGATGACTCCCAGTGGCGCTTCATCGAGGCCTTCGATGGCCTTGGCCGCGTGCACCGCCTCGACGTGCACCGCCTGCCCGAACAGCCGGTGCTGGTGGTGGACATCGACGCGCGCAGGGACCTGGCCGCCGGCATCAAGCTGATGCGCGAGCACCTCGTGGCCCTCGGGCAACGTCCCCTGCCCGTCCTGGACACGTCCGCCGCGGCGGCCAGCACGCCGGTGACGATCCTCGATCGCATCTACCTGAACGACGACGAGGAGCCGTGGATCTCCGGTAACGCGGAGGTCTATGCCATCGTCAATGGTGTCGACCCCAGCCGTGACGCACCGCAGTTGGACATCGTCGACATGCCCTATCTGGACACGGACGGGAGGACCTACTCCCCGAACCAGGTCCTGATCTTCTGGGAGCGCTACCGCTGGGCGGCGGCGAACGTCATCCTCATGGAGCACGACGACAACACCAGCTACCAGGAGCTGGTGAGCTACCTGTTCAATGTCGCGAGCCAGATCCTGACCGCCGTGGGCCAGCCGGAGATCGGCGCCCTGGTGTCCCTGGGCAGCGGGCTGGTGGATCGCATGCCGGGTGAATGGTTCACCAACGACGACGACTACGTCGATTCGTTCTACACCCTGGAGAAGAACCACACCTACACCAACTACAGCGGTGCACGCGGCAACGCGGTGGTGACGCTCAGGCCGTACGAACTCCTGGGCCAGTAGCAGTCGGCGGGCCCGTGGGGGTCGAGGCGGCTCTGCTCGACCCCTTCGGTCAGCGTCCGGCCTGGGCCAGGAAGTCGGCGGTCGGCAGGACCCTGGCGTAGCCCATCCCCAACGCCGCCAGGAACGCGGCATGGACCTGGGGCGCGGGCACGCTCTGGCCCTGGAACTCCAGGCTCCGGGCCGCGCACGCATCCCCCAGCACGGTGACCGTGTAGCCCAGGTCCGCTGCGGCCCGCACCGTGGCATCCACGCACATGAGGGTCATCATTCCCACGACCACCAGGTGCTTCACCTCCAGGGTCCGCAGGCGCTCCTGGAGGTCCGTCTCGCGGAAGCTGTTGGGGAAGTGCTTGAGCACCACCGCTTCACCCGGTCGAGGCGCGACTCGAGGATGAATCTCCGCGCCCGGGGTCCCCGGCAGGAAGAAGGTGGCGCCTGGCTGCGGGGATTCGTGGCGCACGTGGATGACCGGAAGGCCGCGCTCCCGGAAGAAGTCCAGGGCCGCCCGGGCCTGGGTGGCCGCGGCATCGCAGCGATCCAGTTCGAACCGTCCCTCGGGGAAATAGTCATTCTGGATGTCGATGAGCAGCAGTGCGGTGTTCTCCACGGACGTCCTCCTTCATTCGGGTCTTGATGCGTCGCCACGTCGAATACGCGGGCCCGCGCCCTGGCGGGAGTGTCCGGATTGACAAATCCGGGGCGGAAACCGACAAACGCGCATGCCTGCCGGGTCCTCGTCGATTCGTGTCGCGGTGCTGGCCCTGGAGGGCTGCGTGGCCTCCAGCGTCGCGGGCCCGCTGGACGTGTTCGCCATGGCCAACCGCCTGAGCCGGGACCAGGGCGGTGGAGAACCCTTCACGACGGAACTGGTGGCGCCCCTCGCCGGCCCCGTGCGCAGCTTCCATGGCCTGATGCTGGGCGCCGCGCGAGTGCCGGCCCCGACGGAACGCTTCGACGTCGTCATCATCCCCGCGCTCGTGGGCGACCTGGAGCAACGCGTGGCGAAGCGCTCCACCACGGACTGGCTGGCGGGACAGCACACGCGAGGCGCGAAGCTCGCGGCGGTGTGCGCGGGCGCCTTCCTGCTCGCCGAGGCGGGGCTCCTGGAGGGCCGGGAGGCCACCACCCACTGGGGGCTGGCCCGGGACTTCGCGACCCGCTATCCCCGCGTGGCGCTCAAGCCGGAATTGCTCCTGGTGGACCATGGCGACGTGCTCACCACGGGCGGAATCACCGCCTGCATGGACCTCTGCCTGCACCTGATCGCGAAGCAGGTCTCCGCGGAGCTGGCCGCGCTTTGCGCCAGGATGCTCCTGGTGGAACCCGGCCGTCGGTTCCTCGCCCCCGACACAGTGCACGCCACGCCTCGCGACCACGGCGACACCGCCGTGCTGCGCGCCCAGGAGTGGCTGGAGGCCCACCTCTCGGAGCCGGTGACCCTGGCGGGAGCGGCCGGGGCCGCGAGCCTGGGCGAACGCACGCTGCTGCGTCGGTTCCGCAAGGCCACCGGCGATACGCCCCTGGACTATGTCCAGCGCCTGCGCATCGAGGCCGCCCGGCGACTCCTGGAGACCACTCCCCGAACCGTGGAGGACATCTCCCAGTCCGTCGGCTACGCCGACACCACGTCGTTCCGCCGCCGCTTCAAGGCTCGCACCGGACTGTCTCCGGGCTCCTACAGGAAGCGGTTCGCGCTGCGCTGATGTGAACCGTGGTCAAGGCTCCATTTCTTCGGGAAGGGGCGTGCGGAGAAACATCAGCCCGCCACCCGTCCTGCGAGGAATGACCCGGAAGCCCTTTCCCGCGACACGAACCAGGTCGCCCTCCTGCCCCAGTCCCTGGGCGAGCCAGGCTTCAGCCTCCTCCATCGTGGAGAACGACTGGGCCACGACAATGGACGCTGAGGCAGGGATGAAGAACTACCGGAAGTACTCCCGGTAGTCCTCCAACTTCCCGTTCTCGCGGACGTAGAGCAGCGCCACTGCGGCGATCCTCAGGGCTTCGTCCTCGGGGGTTCCATCCTGGAACCGCTCACCGATCGTCCCAAGGACACCCATCACGGCATCGACGTCGAAATTGGAGTTGTAAGCCATGGGTCCTCCTTCAGAACCAGGATCAAAGCTCCAGCGGCACCAATAGTCAGATGTCAGCGAAATGAATCGACGATGTAGGCAGCTGCCACAGAGCCGTCGAGAATCGCCATTCCGGGCTTTGACTCAGGCAGCTTCCGCATCTGATCCCGGCTGAGCCGAGCCACGGCGCAGATGGGAACCTTGTCGCCATCTGGCGGGTGGGCCTCGTACCAGCGAATGACGACCTGGGGCCCGCTCGTCCAGACCTGCCCATACAAGCGCGTCGTCGCCTCAAGGGTGCCCATGTCGTCCTTGAGGATGCTCTCAATGGGTCCGTCGTAGAGCGAGATGCGTCTTGCGTCGATCTGGTTGGCATCGAGATCCGCCAGCGCGGCATCCCCAACCCGCAGCCTCAGGTACCGCATCACTTCGAGCGCCTTCGCCGGGCACTCCTGCGGTCCTGGGGTGCCGTCGGGGCGTAGCGCGACACCGCCAGCCGTAGTGCAGCCAGAAGGGGCGCCAAGCAGGAGAACGGAGCCGAGCAACAGGGCCTTGGGCATGCGCATGAGCGCCACTTCTACTGCCGAAGCAAGGTGTGATCCATCGCGACGAACACCTGGAGGAGTCCGTCGTCCCGGAAGATCTGGAGGGCCAGATCGGCCAGTTGCCCGTCCTTGTCCTCGAAGGCGCTCTTGTCGACAACGACTGCGAGCCTTCCCGACTGTCCCGAAACGAGGACGGAGCGATTCATGCGAAGCGCGAACGGGCGAGCGGTGTCGCTGGAGAAGTCGCGAGTGAGATAGGCCCCGTCGAATCTCCAGGACTGGCCATGGTAGGTATTCGTCAGGTGAATCACGGCCGCTGCCTTTTCTGGCCCCGAGAAGACCTCAACGACCATGTCCATGTCTTCGTTCTTCGAGCGCCAGAACTTCGCACGCCGGAACGGCGTCTTCTTGACCTGCCCATTCGCGAGAAGCGTCGCATAGGCGTGGTCAACCGAGTTCTCTTCCTTCTTGAAGCGCTCATTCTCCTCACTCAGCTTGCGCTCGCGACCGAGCGAGTCATAAAGCGACGAGAGGACCGCATCGTAACTGTCAGGGTCCTTGAACACGTTGACCTGATAGTCGATCCAGCCCCAGCGCTCCTGGCTCTTGGCCCTCACCAGGAATGTGAACTCTGTTCCATCAACGAGTGTCACCAGCAAGGGTAACGCTTCGCCGCTATCGAGCTCACGCAGCGGTTCGAGGATGACCTTCTTGCCGCCAATCAGCGGCGCTTCGAAACGTCCCTCCCACCCCAGGAACTTCGTCCGGGCGGGATCAACCTCCGCCTCGAATCGAAGTGCTGTCACCACCTGCCAGGAGACATAGATGGACGACGCCTCCTGGGCTGGATGGGCTGGGGCCTTGAGCGTCCGAATCGTGAGCTTGTCCGACACCTCCCTCGCCAGGGACGGCGAAGCGATCAGGACAAGCAGGAGGCCATACCTGAGAAAAGGGAGGACGCGCATGGACTCCCAACCTACCAGGGCAGGTACAGTTCATCCAACCTTTGCCTTGAGTAATGCCTGCGCCGTCCGCGCGACGAGCTTCCCGGTAACGCCCTTCGGCAGCACCACGCCGAAGAAGAAGCCCTCTTCGAAGGGCTCCGTCGAGTCGAGCTGGATCTTCACCCGCGAGGCAATCGTCGCGAGAGCCATCTTCAGGAACACCATCGCGAAGTCCGCGCCCACGCACGCACGCGGCCCGCGTCCAAAGGGGAAGAAATGGCCGCTCCCCAGCGGGTCCCGCGTCGTGCCTCCGTCCAGCCAGCGCTCCGGCTTGAACGTGTCCGGGTCCGGCCAGTGCGCCGGGTCGCGGTGAAGGTGCTGATTCGAGATCATGATCATCGACCCCGCTGGCAACGTGACCCCGGCCAGCTGCGCATCCTTCGACGGCGTGCGCGTCATCACCCGGACCGCCGGCAGGATGCGCAGCGCCTCATACGCCACGGCCTCCACCCACTTCGCGGCGTCCAGCTTCGCGAGCGTCAGCGGCCCGTCCGCCACCAACGAGGCGGCCTCGGCGGCGAGGCGCGCGTCAGCGTCGGGGTACTTGTTGAGCTGGTGGAACGCCCCCACCAGCGTGACGCTGGAGGAGAACGCACCGCCGAAATAGGTGCCCCCAAGCATGTGCGCCAGCACCTGATCATCGATGCCCGGCGTCTCCCGCAGGTAGCGGGACATGATGTCCACGGCACGCGGGTCCTGCCGCTTGCGAGCCTCGCGGATGCGGTCCACGAAGTGCCCGTAGAAGCGCGCCTTCACCGCGTCGAAGTCCTTGGGCGGCTTCACGAACTTCAGCGGCAACTTCGACTGGATGCGCGCGTCCGCCGCCCTCGCGAGCAGCATGAAGTCCTCGAACACCTGATCCGACAGCTTCTCCCCCACCGAAGCCACCGAGAACGCGTCGAAGGTGAGCCGGCGCAGCGCGGGCGTGAGGTCGATGTGCCTCTGCTTCAGCAGCGCGTCCACGGACTCGGAGATCGCCGCCTGCATGGGGCCCACCTGATCCGCCAGCCACTCCGTGGCCCACGGCTGCGCGCCGGGCTCCAGCTGGCGCTTCCGGACCCAGTCCCCGCGCAGCTCCGCAGTGAACGCAGTGTCGTCCGTCACCGACGGGCGGATCTGCTCGCTGATGTTCCCCTTCTCGAACTCCATCCGGCGCGGGGACTCGTAGACCTCCGCGATGAGCGCCGGGTCGTTGAGCACCAGTCCGGGGTTGGGCCCCATCCAGATGAGCGTGACGCCGCCGTACTCGCGGCCATAGCGCGCACAGACATCCCAGGGCGACGCCCCCAGGAAGTCCCCAGCAGTGCCGAGGATCCCCGGCTGGGGACCGGGCAGCGACGCGAACGGCTTACGCTTCGCGCCGAAGAACAGGTTGAAGATGCCGCGAGAGAGGGCATTGGGCATGGGCGGAGTCTCCTGACGGCGCTAGACGGTGATGCCACAGGGGATGCGGTCGGCCTGCAGGACGGTGTAGGGCACCGCGCTCTTCGCGTTGCGCGCCTTCACGGCCTCGCTCTGCGCGCGCAGCTGGGCGTGGAAGCGGTCGCGGATGGCGATGAGCTCCGGCTCCTGGAAGTAATCCTCGCGCCAGCCACCCTCGTGGAGCAGGTACTCCTCGTCGTCCCCGAAGCTGGACAGCGCGCGGCCCACCGCCACCTGCCAGAGCATCTGCGTCTTGGAGGGAATCATCGCGTCGATGTCCTTCTCACCCAGGACGCCCTTCTCTCTCGGCGGAGGCTGGCGCATGCACAGGGGCGCGTTGGGCACGAAGGCGTAGTGCTCGTACTGGAGGTAGTTCACCGCCGCGTGCTGGACGCTGACCGTGAAGAGCACCGTGGTGAGGATGTCCGTCAGGTCCGCGACGCGCTTCAGCTCCGCGCAGGGCAGCTTCTCCACCGACAGGCCGTGCTCGGTGAGGTCCTTCCACCAACGCTGCATGTCGGTGTCGTGCACCAGGTCCTCGTCGGACTTGTAGAAGTGCCCCAGCACACCGCCCACGTACTCCTCCAGCGCCTCCCACAGGAGCAGCGAGTCATCGCGATACGGGTAGTGCGGGAGCACCGCCGGGTCGAGCACGCCACGGCGCTCGATGTCCAGGCGCGGCTTGTTGTCCGCGAGCGTCCAGGCCCTGTACCCCTTCTTGCCCAGGAAGACGTGGCCCTGGTCGGGGCCGCCCGTGGCGATGAGATCGTCGAACACGCCGCCCGCCGCGAGCAGGCCCTTCCGGGCGCCATCGTTGATGGCGAGCGTGTAGCGGAAATGGCGGCGCAGCAGCTTGTAGACGGGGTGCGGGTCCGGGAGGTTGCGCATCGTCGCCATGACGAACGGCTCGGCGACAAAGTGGGTCCGGAGCGCGTGCCCCACCATCTGGTGCGTATTGCCCTCGCTGCACCGGAGGTAGATCTTCGCGGCCAGCCAGTCGTGCGGGCTGTCATTGGGCGTGAACACTGGATCCAGCGCCGGGTCGCGGCCCAGCTGGATGGCGATGGGCCGCAGTTGCCGCGTGTCGTCCAGGTACAGCAGGCATCGGGACGCGGGCGCCCACCGGCGCTCCTCGACGCCGGCCTTGTCCGCCTTCCTGAACATGGGCACGTCGCCCAGGATCTCGAAGTCGAGCAGGAAGACGCGCTTGCCGGCCAGCGCCTGTTGGAGCGTCGTGCCAGGAGCCAGCAGGCCCCTCAGCTCGGAGTCCTGGAGGGGCATTCCTTCCGGCAGCTCGGTGATGGACTGGATGTGGACGGGGCTGATGCCCTGCACGGCCTGCCGGGCGAACTCGATGTCGTCCTGCCAGCGCCTGGCGATGGTTGGCAGTTCGAGGCCCTTGAAGAAGTCGAAGACGTCCACGAGGCCATTCCACGCCTTGCCGAGCACGGGCATGTGCAACTTGATGGCCGCGAGCGTCTTCGCGATGACGACCTCATAGCTGCCGTCCACGAGGCCCCGGTAGAGCTCGTCCTTCGGCAGCGGGCGCGCCTCCGTGATGTCGAGCGCGCCGGGCAGCCCGGCGGTGGCCTCCGCGGGGCGCCAGGGATACATGCGCTGGCGGGCCCGGAGCAGGTCGTTCCGGGCGACCTTCTGCCGCTCGTGCTGGACCTGCTGGGGCAGTTGGGCGGTGCCCTCGAGGACCTCCGCGGTGGAGCGGCCCAGGACCCAGCGGTAGTACGGGAAGAACCAGTGCTTCCCCAGCGCGGTGACGGTCACCGAGTCGAGGAGCCAGTCGCCACCGACGCCGCCCCCCGCGTTGGAGAAACGGAGCAGGATCAGGTCCCCCAGGTCCTCGGACCTGACGGAGTAGGCGTCCACCGCGCCGGCCTCGAAGTCGTTGTGGAAGCGCTTGTCCAGGGCTTGCGGCTGGCTCTCGCCCTTCGTGCCCACCAGGACCACGGAGATGGCCGCGTTCGTTCCGGCGCCGAGCTTCGAGCTCGTGCGAATCGTCAGCGTGTAATCGACAGTCATGGATTTCCCCACTAGCACGCAACGGCGGAAGGTACGCCGGTGAAACCGGGACGGACAAGCCGGGCTCTCGCACTGACGCTGAGCACGGCTCCTTCCCTCGGAGCCTGCGCTGAAATCGATAGCGGGTTGCCCTCCGGGGCGAACACCCGGATATGGGTTTGCCGTATGCGCATGCGGCGGTGCTCGACCCGGTGCGTGTTACCTTCCCGCACGATGAAGCCTGCTTCCCGTCGTTCCCTGATTGAGGCACGGAGCTGATGCCCACCGCCTGGCGCCGTCTGTTGACCTCGTTGGGGTTCGCTTCGAAGGCCGGGGAGCCGCCACTCCTGGAGGCGGAGGAGCTGGCCCGGTGGTACTCGGGGCTGGGGTTGAAGGAGCGGCTGGCGGTCAGCCGCAACCTGGTCGAGCGCGTGCGTGCGCCGCGAGCGTCGCGGGATCCGTCGACCCTCCCGGCCGTCGTCACGGGCCGGCTGATGTTCGAGCAGGACGGGCCGCAAGGCCCCATTCCCATGCATCACGTCAAGGTGGAGCTGTGGGACCGGGACTTCGGCACGCCAGACGACTTCCTGGGCGAGACCTTCACGGGCGCGGATGGGTCGTTCGTCATCCGCTACGACCCGGCGGACGCGGGCGAAGGAGACCTGCCAGACCTGGAGCTGCGCTTCTTTGAACCGCAGCACACCTTCCGGCAGGACGGCCGTGTGGTGGAGACGTGGAAGCGCATCGGTTCCGAGCCGGGGCCGGATGACCACGCAGGCTTTGACCACGACTTCGGAACGTTGCGGCTGCCGTACTGGGAATACGATCCGTCGACGCCGCTGGCGCGGCTGCTCGTGGTGGAAGAGGGCACTCCACCCACGGCGTATGCACCAGGGCGCGCATTGGCGATGCTCAAGGCCGTCGCGCCCATCGAGCTGGTGAAGCGGCAACACCAGCTGCAGATCCGGCTGGGACAGGCGCCGAGCCTGGGGAAGATCCAGGCGGAGTATCCGGAGACGACGACGGTCCGGATGGAGCGGGAGTCCCCGGGCTCCTCGCGGAGTGATGCGTGGTTCGGCGAGCGGCTGCTCAACGGGATGTTCTCCAGCATCCTGGACCGCGACCCCGAGGTGCCTGGGGATGCGCAGGCCTTCCGGCTGTATCTGCCGTGGAATGCCTACGAGCAGGACGGCGTGCATTGCCTGCCGGACGTGGACCTCCGGCTGCGGCTGGTGGATGGCAAGCTGATGCCCCAGCGGATCATCCTGGGGATGCGGGAACCCGGAGCAACGGCGCCCGGCTCACCGGTGACTCGCAGGACGTACACGCCCGCGGACGGCGCGGATTGGGAAGCGGCGAAGCGGATGGCTCGCGTGAGCGCGACGTTGGACGTGGAGCTGGGCAACCACCTGGGACAGTGCCACTTCAACGTGGAGCAGTACGCCATCGCCGCGCATCGGAACCTGCGGCACAACCCCTTGCGCTGGTTGCTCATGCCGCACCTGCGGGAGGTGGTGTTGATCAACCACGCCGCCACCGGGTTCCTGGTGGGCCCCACGGGGTACATCACGCGGGCCAGTGCGTTGACGGAAGCAGGCATCCACCAGCGGTTGGAACACCTGATGGGCAGCTACGACTGGAAGGGCTTCGCGCCCGCGACGCCAGTCTGCGAGGGCCACCGCTACGCGCAGGCGGGGCAGTTGTTCTGGAAGCTGCTCGGCGAGCACGTCGACGCGTTCTTCGCGGAGCACGGCGCGGCGGTGGAGGCGCAATGGCAGGAGGTGCGCCGGTTCTCGGACGACCTGGTCGCGCATTCCGCACCGGCGTTCGTGTGCCGCTACCTGCGAGCGACGGTTCCAGGAAAAGAAGCGCCGTGGTTCGTGCGCTCGGAGCGCATGGACCTGGGGGCGAAGGTCGCGGAGCCCGCGACGAAAGCCGTGAGCGCCGTGACTCGGACGGATACGCCCCTGCCAGGCGAGGTCGAGGCGCTGAAGCACCTCTGCCGCTACGTCATCTTCTTCGCGACGTTCCGCCACGCCTGGGCGAACAACCTCCAGTGGGAGGACGCGGGCGAGGTCCTGTACTCGTGTCTGGGATTGCGCTGGGGCAAGGGCGGCGCGCTGTCCACCGAGGAGGACCTGGACGTCGCGCCGACGCCTGACGAGGCGACGGAGATGCTGTGGATCTCCTGGATGCTGTCCAAGACGAACTACGGCTTCATCCTGTCCAACGAAGAAGAAGACATGCATCCCCGGCTGCTGGAGCTGCTCCGGGCCCGTGCCGCGGACTTCGCGGCCCTGGGCCTGGATGTCCGGACGGTCAGCTCCCGCATCAACATCTGAGCGGAATCAGTACGTCCAGGGGAACCGCTTGAAGTCGCGCTTGCGCTTCTGGACGAACGCGTCGCGGCCTTCCTGTGCCTCTTCCGTGCCGTAGCCCAGACGCGTGGCCTCGCCCGCGAAGAGCTGCTGGCCCACGAGCCCGTCGTCCGGGAGGTTGAAGGCATACTTCAGCATCTTGATGGCCGTGGGGCTCTTGGTGTTGATCTCCGCCGCCCACTCCAGCGCCACCTTCTCCAGGTCCTTGTGCGGCACGGACTTGTTGATGGCGTTCATCTGGAACGCCTCGTCCGCCGTGTAGGCCTGGCCCAGGAAGAAGATTTCGCGCGCCCGCTTCTGCCCCACCTGCCGCGCCAGCAGCGCGCTGCCGTAGCCCGCGTCGAAGCTGGCCACGTCCGCGTCCGTCTGCTTGAACATCCCGTGTTCCTTGCTCGCGATGGTCAGGTCACAGACGACGTGCAGGCTGTGCCCGCCACCCGCCGTCCAGCCCGGCACCACCGCCATCACCACCTTCGGCAGGAAACGGATCTGCCGCTGCACCTCCAGGATGTGCAGCCGCCCCAGCCGCGCCGGGTCCGCCGCGTCCTCGCCGGGCTCGTACTTGTAGCCGTCCTTGCCGCGGATGCGCTGGTCGCCTCCCGAGCAGAACGCCCACCCGCCGTCCTTCGGCGACGGCCCGTTGCCCGTGAGCAGCACCACGCCCACGTCCGTCATGAACCGCGTGGCCTCCAGCGCCCGGGCCAGCTCGTCCACCGTCTTCGGACGGAACGCGTTGCGCACCTCCGGCCGGTTGAACGCGATGCGCACCGTGCCCTGGTCCACCGCGCGGTGGAACGTGATGTCCTTGAACTTGTGGCCTTCCACCGGCTGCCAGCGGGACGCGTCAAAGAGGTCCGAGACCATGCGCAGTCTTGCTCCGAAAATGAGGGAGTGAACGGCCCGGAACCCTAGCGGTTTCCGCTCGGGGACGCCCGCGCTACCGTGCGCGCCATGTCCACGAGCCTGCTCGTCGTCCATGTCCATGTGCACGTGCTGCCCCAGCACGTCGACGCCTTCCTCCAGGCCACCCTCGCCAACGCCCGCGAGAGCGTGAAGGAGCCCGGCATCGCCCGCTTCGATGTCTGCCAGGACAACGACGACCCCACCCGCTTCGTCCTCGTGGAAGCCTACCGCACGCCGGACGCCCCCGCCGCGCACAAGGAGACCGCCCACTACCTCACGTGGCGTGACACCGTCGCCCCCATGCTGGCCGAGCCCCGCATCCCCCACCGCTACACCAACCGCTTCCCCGACGACGCGGCCTGGTGACATGCCCACCGCCCCCTTCGAGTTCGCCACCGCCACCCGCGTCCTCTTCGGCCCGGGCCGCGTCCAGGAAGTCCCCGACCTCGTGCGCGGCCTCGGCGGCCGGAAGGTCCTGCTCGTCACCGGCACCCGCCCCGCCCGCGCCGAACCCGTCCGCGCGGGGCTCGAACGGCTGGGCATCCCTTCCGCCTCCTTCCGCGTCCCGGGCGAGCCCACCGTCGAACTCGCACGCGAAGGCACCGCCGCCGCCGTGGACGCAGGCTGTGACGCAGTGGTCGCCATCGGAGGAGGCAGCGCGCTCGACGCGGGCAAGGCCATCGCCGCGCTCGCCGCCAACGGGGGCGACCCGCTGGACTACCTGGAGGTCATCGGCCGGGGACAGGCCCTGACGAAACCGTCGCTGCCGTTCGTGGCCGTGCCGACCACCGCGGGCACCGGCTCGGAGGTGACGCGCAACGCGGTTCTGGGCTCGAAGGAGGCCGGCGTGAAGGCCAGCCTGCGCAGCCCGATGATGCTCCCTCGCGTCGCCCTGGTGGACCCGGACCTGCTGGAGCATGCGCCCTCGGACGTGCTCGCGGCCGGCGGCCTGGACGCGCTGTCACAGCTCATCGAACCGTTCCTGTCCATCCGCGCCCAGCCGCTCACGGACGCGCTCGCACGTGAAGGCATGCAGCGTTCAGCGCGCTCCCTGCGCAAGGCGGTGCTGCACGGCCCCGGCCCGGCGGAGCGCGAAGACCTGGCCATCGCCAGCCTCTTCGGCGGCCTGTGCCTCGCCAACTCAGGCCTGGGCGCGGTGCATGGCTTCGCGGCGCCGCTGGGCGGGATGCTCGGCGCGGCCCATGGCGCGCTGTGCGCCGCGCTGCTCGGGGCCACGCTGGAGCTGAACCTGGAGGCGCTGCGCTCGCGCGCTCCGGAGCACCCCGCCCTGCCCCGCTTCCGCGAGCTGGCGGTGCTGCTCACCGGCCAGTCCAACGCCCGCGCCGAGGACGGCATCCTCTGGGTGAAGGACCTGGTCCACGCCGTGCGCATCCGGGGCCTGCGCGACATGGGCCTCACCGACTCGGCCATTCCTGAACTCGTCACCAAGGCCCGCGCCGCCAGCAGCATGAAGGGCAATCCGCTTCCGCTCACGGACGCGGAGTTGACGGCGCTCGTCGAACGGTCGATGTGAGGACCCACCCATGAAACCCGCCGCCCTCGTCCCCGTGGTGCTCGAACGTCTGCGTGAGAAGTATCCCGACGCGAAGTACGAGCTGAACTGGAACACGCCCTTCGAACTGCTGGTCGCCACCATCCTGGCCGCGCAGTGCACCGACGAGCGCGTCAACCGCGTCACCGCCGAGCTGTGGAAGAAGTACGACGGCCCCCAGGCGCTCGCGGACGCGGACACCGCGGAGCTGGAGGAGGACCTCAAGCCCACCGGCTTCTTCAAGCAGAAGACCAAGACGGTGCAGGCCATGAGCCGCGCGCTGCTGGACGCCCACCAGGGCGAGGTGCCCGACCGCATGGAGGACCTGGTGGAGCTGCCCGGCGTGGCGCGCAAGACGGCCAACGTCGTGCTCAACACCGCCTTCCAGCAGGCCTCCGGCATCATCGTGGACACGCACGTGGCCCGCGTCAGCCAGCGCCTGGGCCTGACGAAGCAGGAGAAGCCGGAGGCCATCGAGACGGACCTGATGAAGCTGGTGCCCAATGACGACTGGACCTTCTTCGGCCCCGCCGTGGTGCTGCACGGCCGCTACACCTGCGTGGCCAAGAAGCCCAAGTGCTCGGAGTGCCTCCTCAACGACGTGTGCCCCAAGCTGGGCGTGGCCTGAGCCCTCACATGTGCGCGAGCACCACCAGCGTCAGCACCCAGTCCAGACCGGCCTGGAGGAAGTAGTAGGTGGAGCCGTCCAGCGAGGTGCCGAACCCGGTGCCCAGGTGGCCCAGGGGGCCCGCGAAGAACTTCATGCCCACCTCGGCGCCCAGGTTGATGGGGGTGCGCCGCGAGGCCGAGTCATCAATGTACGGGCCCACCAGCGCCCGGGCATAGGGCGCGAACCAGTTCGTCACGAAGTGCTGGTAGCCCACGGTGGCGTTCAGCGACACCCGCTTCGGGTCCATGCTGATGTTGGCGCCCAGCGTCAGCCGGCGGGCCTTGAGCCCCATGGGCTGCACGTTCACGTCAATCGCCAGGCCCATGCCGCCGTCGAACGGGACGCGCCAGCCGAACGCGAACTCCGTCGTCGACTTGTCGATGGACAGCGCCTCGTAACGGAAGTGCGCCGCACCCGCCACGTCCCCGCGCGCGTCCTCGAGGTCCGCGAGCGCCAGCGTGGCCTCCTCCGACTCCTCGTCATACGCCCTGCGCAGCGGCGACTCCGCGCCGTCCAGGTCGCCCCGAGACAGCCGGTCCTTGCCCTGCGACAGGCAGGCGGACGTGGAGCCCATCGCGCACGCGAGCCCCAGGGCCCGGTCCGCCTCCTCCGTCCGGTTGTCCACCTGGAGCTGCTTCGCCCAGGTCTCGCAGGCCCAGGCGCTCCCGCCGTCGCACTTCTCCTCCAACGTGGGGGCGCGCGTCGCCTCGTGCGTCGTCACGCACGCCACCGTCAGCAGGCACGGCAACAGGCACGACACGCGTAGAAGGGACTGAAGGGGACCACGGAGGGCTGGGGCCACAACCATGGTCCACATTCAAACACACCGCCGGGCCGCGGCGTGTCCGGCGCGTTGCGTCTTTCAGCGTTCTTCCAGCGGCCCTTCCCTGTCGTTGATGACGCCCGGGTTGCGGCCGATGTCCGGCCCGTCCCCGCTCCGCTCGTCGGCCTTCTGTTCCTCGGAAGTCGAGTTACCCGAGCCGCCCACGCCTTCCCGGAAACCGTCGGCGGCTTCGCGGCTGGACTCGCGGATGCTCTCCGCAGCCCTGCTGGCGCCATGCTGGACGTCCCTGGCGGCCTCGCCTACCTCCTGCCCGGCCTGTCGGGCGTTCTCGTTGACGGCCTGCTGCTGGCGCTCATTGCAGCCCGTCGTGAAGCCCACCGTTCCAATCACACCCAGCACGACGAGCCCGTTGAAGTGGCGTGTCCACATGGTCGTCTCCCCGAGGGTCCCGGCCCTCTGGAGTGAAACGTAGGCATGCCCGCTTCCGGACGGAGTCCCGCTTCCCCGCTCGGAAGGCCTCGGGGCGCCGCTTGCCTGTCAGCCCCCGGCCGCCCGGGCCTTGCGGAAGGCCTCCGGGGACGTGCCCCACCAGCGCTTGAAGGCGCGGTGGAAGGCGGCCGGCTCCGCGTACCCCAGCAGGAAGGACACCTCCGCGATGGACATGCGCCGCTGGAGGTAGCCCTGGGACAGCTCGCGCCGCAGCGCCTCCACGGTGCCCGCGTAGGTGCGGCCCTCCGCCGCCAGTTGGCGCTGCAACGTGCGAGGTGGAACGCGCAGGGCCCTCGCCACCGCGGCGAAGGAGAAGTCGCCTCCCGCCAGCGTCCGCCGCACCTGCTCCCGCACGCGATCCGACAGGGTGTCCGTGACAGGCAGCCGCTCCAGCGCGCGGCGCGCATGGTGTTCGAACACGGCGTTGAGCAGCGCGTCCGCGTGGACGAAGGGCCGGTCCGCGTCCCCGGCGGAGAACTCCAGGTCGTTCGCCGGAGCGTTGAACTCCAGCGGACAGCCGAAGAGGGCCTCGTGTTCGCGCAGGTCCGCGGGCGCCCCGTGGACGAAGCGCGCGCGCAGGGGCCGCACGTCCGCGCCGGTGAAGACGCGGACGCCCGTGGCCAGCTGCACCAGCGCCACCTCCGCCAGATGCCGGTGCGCCGGCCGCCACGAGGGGCCCACGGGCATGAATCGCATGCGCACGCCGCGCGGAGTGTCCTCCACGACGAAGCGCTCACCGTCGCCCCAGACGCGATGGTAGCGGCAGCCGCGAATCATGGCCTCGCGGAGGTTGCCGCTGGTGAGGATGACGAGCGACGCGGGATCATCCGCGTCCATCACGTCCATGCCCGCCATGTGCAGCCCCAGGTTGTCATCCCCGGTGAGCGCCACGGCCCGCTCCAGGATGGCGTCCAGCACGGCGTAGGGGATGCGCGCTTCCGGGTCGCCCAGGTCCGACCACCGCAGCCCCACCTCTTCACAGAGCCGTTCGGCGGGCACACCGCGCTTCGACGCCGCGAGCAGCCCCTGCCGGGCCAAGCGTGCGGAGAGCGAAGGAGGAGCGGAGGACGACACGGGCAGGGACGCTAGCGACCGTCTGGCGCGAGCAGCAAGCCGTTCTGGCGCCAGCGGTCAGTGCATCCCCCATACGCGGGCGGCACCTTGTCCCGCATGGACTCCACCGCCACCGAGCACCCCACCCTGCTGCCCCGCCTGCACCTCTTCGAGCTGATTGATCAGCCCTGGTATCCGCGCGCGGTGCGCAACCTGTCCACGGACTACCTGCACACGGTGGCCGCTCGGCTGGGGATGTTCGACGCGGCGACGGACGTGCTCGCGAAGGGACTCCAGGCGTCCGGCACGGACACGCTGGTGGACCTGGGCTCCGGCGGCCAGGGGCCCGTGCCCCGCCTGCAACGGATGCTGGAGGCCCGCCACGGATTGAAGACGCGGGCGGTGCTCACGGACCTGTACCCCAACGCGGAGGCCGCCGAGCGGGCGCGGGCGGAAGGTGCCACGTACCTGCCCCGGCCCGAGGATGCGAGGCAGGTGCCGGAGGACTTGCGCGGTATGCGTACGCTCTTCAACGCCCTGCACCACTTCCGGCCGGAGGAGGTGCGCGAGGTGCTGGAGGACGCGCAGCGGCGCGGCGAAGCCTTCGCGGCCTTCGAGGTCGTACACCGCACGCCGGGCGGAGTGCTGGGCACGCTGCTCGTGCCGCTGCTGGTGCTGCTCTTCACGCCGCTCATCCGGCCGCTGACGCCGCTGCGCCTGCTGCTCACCTACGCGGTGCCGGTGGCGCCGCTGGCGCTCGCGTGGGACGGGCTGGTGTCCACGCTGCGGGCCCACCGGCCAGAGGAACTGAAGGCCCTGACCCAAAGCCTCCAGCGCCCCGGCTACACGTGGGAGGTGGGAGTGGTGCGCGAGAAGGGCAAGGGCGCCGTCACCTACGTGCTCGGGATGCCCGTGCGCTAGACGGGGATGTCCTTCCACGGCTGTAGATGGAGACGGACTCGCCGCGCGCCTGGAACCAGCGGGCGAGCACGCCTTCCGGGAAGTAGTGCGCCGGCCCCTGTGTCTCCGCGCGGACCTCCATCAGCCCCGGGGCCACGACGCGTCCATCCACGCGCTCCAGGACCGTGAAGCTCAGGTTCGCCAACGACACGCGCTTGCCCATCGCGCGCAGCCGGAAATACAGCGGCAGGCCGCAGTAGATGTCGAAGCCGCCTCCCGCGCCCGCGAGGAGCACGTGATCCGCGCGCTGGAGCCGCTCGAACAGCGGGGATGTGGCCAGGCCCATGGACATGTCAATCCGCCGTCTCTTCCGACGCGTCGTCAGGTTCAGGTGGCGGCTGGGGGAACTCCACCTCGGGGTCGTAGGCGTCGCTCTCGTCCATCCCCGTCTCCTCCTCGGCGGGTTCGGCGGTGCTCTCCTCCGCCTCCTCATCGGGGTCGTCTGCGTCGCTCTCGCCCAGCTGCGACCCGTCCTCGTCGGAAGCCTTGAGGGCCGCGAGCTTGTCGAACCGCAGGCGGACCGGCGCCTTCTCCGGCTTCGACTCACATCCCCGCGCATCGAGGAACACGTCCAGCGCAACCACCTCGTCCCAGCGCTGGCTGTCCGCGAGCTCGACCCTTTCGGTGAAGGTCTTTGTCGCCCCGGCCGCCAGACTGTGCATGCTCAGGTCGTCCGCCAACACGGAGGCCCTGTCCTCGCTCACGTCCTCGTCCTCTGCATACCCCTGGACGCAAACCTGGGCGTTGATGCGCCGCCTGCTCACGTTCTTCAGCGTGTATCGGAGTTGGTACTCGTCGCCTTCGCCTCCCTGCCACAGCTTGACGCCGGACAGCTCCATTTCTCCCGGCTCCAGTCTTCCTGGCCGTCGGGGGGCCGGCGCGTCCGCGGAGGCGGGCTCTCCCGTGGCACGCAGTCGCAACGGCTCGCTGGCCGCCTGGAAGTCGGCCCCCTCGCAACGACTCCCCCTGACCGTGTACAGCAGCACCGTCAGGACCGAATCCCAGTTCTCCTCCGGCAGGGAGATGTTGTCGTTGAAGACGTCATCCGTGCCGCCCTTCACGGTGATGCTTCCCAGGTTCCGCTCGTAGGTGACGAAGCCCATCTCGTCGAGCAGCGCCAGGCAGGACTCCCCACGTCCCTGCGCCGTCCCGGGGTTGGTGAGCGTGTACGTGACGTTCACGAAGTGCGGGTCCCGCTTGAGCGTCACGCCGGAGAACTTCAGCGGCTTCGCCACCTTCGCCACCGGCTTCGGTTCCGGGACACCCGCCTGGGCCATTGCCACCACGCCCGCGTCCACCGGCGCGCTCGCCTGGGGCTGTTCCTTCTTGCACCCGGACACCACCGCGCCGCACAGGAGCAGCACGCACAGGATCCGCACCGGCCAGTCACTCCGCATCATGATGAACCTCTTCGCTGCCGGGCGCCGCCGGGGGCTGCGCATCGCTCGCGTCAGGAGGACTCGCCGCGTCACCTGCGACGGCCTTCTCCGGGAGGGTGACGGGATGGCCCGGGCCGCCTGCCCCTTCCGACATCACGCAGCCATAGGGGCCCATGAAGAAGCGCAGCACCGTCGCCTCCTCCCAGTGTCTGGCGCGATGAAAGGCGACGGGGGCCGTCTGGGTCGACGAAGCCTTCGGGGCCAGATCGAACTCCCCGACCTCGACCTCTTCCAAAGCGCGTGAGCCCTCTTGCGCGTAGGCCCGCAGGCATCCCGCCCCCGAGGCCCGGTGGTCACTCACGTTCTTCACCGTGAAGGTGAGGGAGGGGCCCTCCGGAGTCCCGGCCTGGCGCAGCTGGAGGCCGGACACCTCGAAGTCCTCCGCCAGCGACGCCGGGGGTGGATCGGGCAGCGGTAGGTCCGCGGGCGCGGGGGCTCCCGTCGGGAGCATCCGGAAGGGCTCACTGGCAGGCTTGATGGGCGTGTCGGAGCAGTAGTCGTTGGCCGCCGTCGTGAAGAGCCTCAAGGAGCGGACCTGGTTCCACTTCAGGTCGTCCACGTACACCCGGTCCTCGAACGTGTCCTCCAACCCGCCCTTCACGGTGATGCTCCCCAGCCCCCCGACCTCGATGGCCAGCTCATGTGCGTCGAGCAGCATCAGGCACACCTTCTCGCGCGCCTGCGCCGTGCCTGGGTTGGTGAGCGTGTAGGTCACGGTCACTCTGCCGTCTTCCGCGCGCTGGAGCCCCACGTTCGAGAAGCGCAGCGGCTTCCCCCCGTTCGCCACCGTCCCCGCGTCCACGCCCCGGGTGCCCGCGTCCACCACGGCCACGGCCGCCACGCCGGCGTCCACCGTCGCGGGCTGCTCCTTCTTGCAGCCGGCGCCAGACAGCGCCGCGGCGCCCGCCAACAACACGCCCCAGACGTGCCGCTGATCACTGCGCATCATGAGGCCCCCTCCACTGCACAATTTCGTCGGGGTTTCATATGGGACACCGCCACGGCGCGGCAAGACGGCCCCCTATCGCGCGTGCTTGACGCGGCAGGGCCGGAGCGCTCGGATGCGCGGCACCTATGCCCACTCCCAAGCTGCTCACCCGCGCGGAAGCCACCGACTACCAGGAAACGTCCCGCAGCGCCGACGTGGTCGCCTTCGTCGACGCCCTGTGTGCCCAGACGAAGCTCGCCAAGCGCGTGGACTTCGGCCAGAGCGGTGAAGGTCAACCGCTCATGGCGCTCATCCTCAGCGACCGCAACTGCTTCACGCCGGAGCTGGCGAACAAGCAGAAGAAGATCATCGTGATGGTGGAGGCCAACATCCACGCCGGCGAGGTGGAGGGCAAGGAGACCCTCCAGGCGCTCGCGCGGGACCTCACGCTCACGTCGCTGGGCAAGAAGCTGTTGGACCGGCTGTGCCTCGTGTTCGTCCCCAACTTCAACCCGGACGGCAATGATCGCATCAGCAAGGGCAACCGCGCGTTGGATTTGAAGAACCTGGAGGGCCAGGTCAACCCGCCCGGTGGCGTGGGCATGCGCTACACGGGCGAGGGCTGGAACCTCAACCGCGACAACATGAAGCAGGAGGCGCCGGAGACGCGCGCCATGGCGAAGCTGTACCAGACGTGGTGGCCGCACCTCTTCGTGGACTGCCACACCACCGACGGCAGCATCCACGGGTTCGACCTCACCTTCGACATCCCGCACGGCAACGCGGACCTCATGCACATGTCGCGGGACTTCAACCGCGAGCTGGCCGAGCGCGTGTCCGCCGCCGTGAAGAAGAAGCACGGCTTCGACAGCTTCTGGTACGGCAACTTCCTCAAGGAAGGCGACCCGACCTCCGGCTGGCACACCTACCCCGCGCTGCCCCGCTTCGGCAGCCACTACCGGGGCCTGCTGGGCCGGCTGGACGTGCTGCTGGAGACCTACAGCTACATCGACTTCCCCCGCCGCTGCGCCGTCATCCGCGCGTGGGTGCTGGAGCTCATCCGCGACGCCGCCCGCTACGCGAAGGACTACCGCACCGCCACGTCCTTCGAGGAGGCCACCATCATCGCGCGCGGCAAGTCCCCCGACGCGAAGGAATGGGTGGGCATCAACTTCGGCGTCGCCCAGCGCGACGCGGAAGGGGCGCTGGTGTTCGACTACCCGGCCTACGTGCTGGGCAAGGACATCGCGGCCATCAACTCCTTCGACGAGGCCAGCATCCAGGCGCGCCGCTACCCGGGCAAGCGCAAGAAGGTCTACAAGACGCCGCACTACCGCACCTTCGTGCCCACGCAGTCGGTGAGCACGCCGTCCGCGTACCTGGTGCCCGCGTCGCTCGCGTCCCGGCTGGAAGGCCACGGCATCCGCTTCGAGAAGCTGGCCAAGGCGCAGCGCTTCCAGGTGGACAGCTACCGCATCGCCCGCCGCGAGCAGACCTTCAGCCCGGACGTCGCCGCCAACGTGCCGCCCCCTGGCCAGGACGAAGTCCCCTTGAGCCAGAAGCCCAAGCCGGTGCGCTTCGAGACCATCCTCACCGTGGCCCCCGAGCGCTCCGAGCGCGAGTTCCCCGCCGGCACCCTCAAGGTCCCCACCGACCAGCGCACGGGCACGCTCATCACCTACCTGCTGGAGCCGCACTCGGACGACGGCTTCTGCCGCTGGCAGTTCCTGGATGACAGCCTCACGGTGGGCGAGCTGTACCCCATCCACCGCGTCGTGGAGGCCACCCGTCCCCCCCTGAAGGTGGAGTAGGCGTCACACCTCCGGACACCTCCTCGCCCCCGGGTCTGTCATGCCCGGGGGCATTGGCCGTAGACTGGGCCCCGCAGGACCCGCGGAGATGGTGCGGGGGCACGCGGGAGGCCCCGGATGGCTGGCATGCGGCAAACGCCCCCAGGCACGCGCCTTCCGGGGCGCACAGGCGTGGCGCGCGTCTGGGGACTCGTGGCCCTGGCGCTCTGCATGGCGCTGGGCTTCGTCGCCGTGCGCGTCTGGAAGCAGCGGAGCGACGGGCCTGAGACGCCCGCGCTGTGGCTCTCGGAAGCGTCCCACCGTCCCCTGGAAGTACGGCTGAGCCTCCCCGCCGCGGACGTGTACCGCCCCCACGCGCCCCCGCCGGGACGAGACGCGCTGGCCCCGCCGGTGCCCCTGGGCGCGCTGTCCAGCCTGGAGGAGCGCGGCGACGCGCACGGCGTGGGCGTCAGCTACCTGCTGCATGGCGACACGGAGCAGGGGCTCGCGTACCTGAAGCGCGCGTCGCCCTCGCTGGACCGCGACAGTGACCTGGCCGCCGTCGCCATCCTGCGCGGCCACTCCGACGAAGCCCTGACCCTGCTGGACGCCACGCTGGAGGCCATGCCCGAGCACCCGCAGGCGCGATGGAACCGCGCCGTGGTGGCGCGCGAGCTGGGGTTGACGCTCCTCTCCGCCACGGCGTTCGAAGCGGTGGCCGCGAAGGGCGAGCCCGGCTGGAGCGACGAGGCGCGCGAGCAGGCACGGACGCTGCGCGCCCGGTTCCAGGCCCGGGCGGATGCATGGAAGGCCACGCGCGAGGCCTTCCACGCCCGGCTGCGCTCGCCCCAGGCGCCCCTGCCGGTGGAGGCCGCGGCCCGCTTCCCGGGCGTGGCGCGCGAGTCGTTCTACGATCTGCTGGCCACGTCGGAGAGCTCCGCACAGGTGGAGGCCCTGCTGCCGCTCGCGGAGGTGCTGGACCACGCGGCCGGCGGGGGCACCGTGCTGGTGGACACCGTGCGGCGGCTGGCGGTGCAGGACTTCGCGCGCCGGGCGCCGCTCGCGCGGGAGTACGCGAAGCTGGTTCAAGACACGCACCCCACCCCCGCGAGCCTCATCGAACGGCTGCGCCAGGAGCCCACGGCGAAGGACCTGCTGCTGGGCGCGCTGCTGCGCACGCCGGGCGTGGCACGCACGCACGAGGAGCTGCGCGCCCTGACGGTGGGTGAGACGGATCCCTGGATCCTCTCGCGCGTGGAGCAGGAGAGCGCGCGGCTGGACGACCTGTCGGGCCAGGGGACGCAGGCCGGGGACCGGTTGCGGGAGGCGCTGGGTGAGTGCCGCGCGAAGAAGCTGCCCCTGCGCTGCGTGGATCTGCTCATCCGGTTGAGCAGCCGCGCGACCGCGTCGAACCGGCTGGTGGAAGGCGAGGAGTCGGCGAGGACCGCGTGGCAGGAGGCCGCCGCGCTGGGCGAATGGGAACGCGAGGGACAGGCGCTGGTGATGCTGGCCAACGCGACGCGCTTCCAGGTGCGGGTGGCGCTCTCGCGCGCCTATCTCACCGAGTCCCTGGCCCGTCAGCCCGACAACTGCGTGGCGCGCACGCAGGCGCACCGCAACCTGGCCTCGCTGGCGTTGATGCGCTTCCGTCCTCAGGAGGCGCGGCAGGAGATGGAGGAATCGCTCGCGTGCGGCCAGACGCCCGGGCTCCAGGGCGCGTGGATCCTCGCGGACCTGGCGCGGCTGGCGCCCCGTCCGTCCGACGAGGCACTCCTGATGGCGGAGCTGGCACGGGTGAGTCCGCTTCGCGAGAACGCGGGGCGGCGCGTGCTGGCCACGCTCATCCGAGGACGCTTCGCGGTGGACCGAGACTGGCGCGAGGGCCAGCGGGTGCTGCGGCAGACCATCGCGGAGGCGGAGCCGCTCCTGCGGGTGAACGCGGACGCGCGCGACGCCAGGGCGGTGGCCTTCCAGACGCTCGCGGTGAGCGCGGGCCACGCCGGGGCCTTCCGGGAGGCCATGGACGTGGTGGCCGAAAGCCTCCAGGTGCCCGTGCCGGAGGGCTGCGTGCTGGCTGCGGCGGTGGAGGCGGAGCGCACCGTGACAGTGGTGCGCGGGCCACGGGGACAGGTGCAGGGCCACTATGATGCCTCGCGCACGGTGCCCCTGCGCGATGACCTGACGGGGTTGGTGCCCGGCGAGCTGGTGGAGTTGCTGCGCGACTGTCCCCGCGTGGCGGTGTTGGCCGCGCCGCCCCTGGACAGCCGCGCGGGCATCCTGCCGGTGGAGCTGGCCTGGAGCTACCGGGTCAGCACGGGCGCGCACGCGTCGTCCCCCGCGAAGCCGCCCCTGCACGTCGTGGTATCGGATGTGGAGCCGCCCCTGACGCTGAAGCTGGCGCGGCTGCCCTCGGCGGCGGACTTGGACCTGGCGGGCGCGCAGCGGCTCCTGCGGCTCAAGGGCGCACAGGCCACGCCCGAGCGCGTGCTGGAGGCGATGGAGCAGGCCACGGACATCGACATCCACGCGCACGGAATGGTGGACCGCGCGCTGTCGGACGCCACGGTCATCGCGCTGTCGCCGCAGCAAGACGGCCGCTACGCGCTCACAGCGGAGGAGCTGCGCCGTCGGCATCTGCACGGCGCCCCCCTGGTGGTGCTGGGCGCATGCAGCGCGGCCCGCCTGCCGCCCATCCTGCATGAGACGTCATCGCTGCCGCAGGCGTTCGTCGCCTCGGGAGCGCGGGCCGTCTTCGCGGCCACGGCGGAGATCCCCAACGACGCGGGCGCCTTCTTCCGCGCGGTGCGCGAGCGCATCCAGTCCGGCGAGGAGCCCTCCCAGGCACTGCGAGCCGAGCGCCTCGACTGGCACAAGAAGCAACCCAACATGCACTGGGTGGACAAGGTGCTGCTGTATCAGTAGCGCCCGCGGCCCTCAGTCGCGAGGAGGCAGCGGCGAAGGCTGGGGCTCCGCGTCGGCGTCCCACGTCACGTTCGGCTCCGGCAGCGCGAAGGCCTCGAATGAGACAGCGACGCCGCCCCCGGGAGCGCTGAAGCCGTACCACCAACCCACCGGCAGCAGCAGGCACTCTCCCGGCGACAGCGTCACGTCCAGGCGCAGGGGTGCGTCGTCAGGCTCCGGCGACGCCAGGGCCATCCGCCGCAACTCGAAGGCCGGAACGAGCTGGAGCCGCCGCTCCCCATGCACCTGCGCCAGCAGCACGTTGCGCCGCGCCGCGCGCAGGGGCACTTCCGCGCCGGGCGGCTCCCACCACAGGCGGGGCTCGCACGCACGAGCGTCCTCCGCCGTGAAGCCCCGAAGCGGCGTCAGCCCCCGGGCCAGGGCTTCCAGCCGCGAGTCCTCGAACGGGGGCACGCAGCACGCGTGTCTCGCCTCACGCTCGCCCAACAGCGAGGCCACGTTCCCGGGGCTCCAGGCCTCCGGCTCCAGCGACGCGCTCCATTCCGTCCGTAGCACCACGGGCAGGTTGTCGAAGTAGTAGCGCTCGAAGAACGCGGCGGGCGTCAGCGCGTCATGCCGGTCCACGCGCGGCGGTCCATCCGTCTGCTGGAACAGCTCCGCGTACACGTCCAGCAGCCCCTCCAGCTTCCGCTGCATGCCCACCGCACGCAGCGCGCCCGCGACGAAGGGCTCCTCCTGCTCCACCTCCACCGCCCGCCGCGCCTGCTCCGCCGACACCCCGGCCTTCTCCAGCGACGCCACCAGCTCCTTCGCCGACGCACCGCGAACCAGGTTCTCCACCAGCCACCGCCGCCACTCGGGTGTCAGCGGCGAAGTCCCCGCCTCCACTTCACGCGAAGCTCTCATCGGTGCTCCTCCGGAGGCGTGGCGCCCAGCCAGCCCTCACGCCAGCAGGTGTTCATCCCAGGTGTCTCTTCGAAGCTCACGAACGTCACCGACAGACTCGGCTCCACTGCCCGCAGCGCGTGCCACCACCCCACCGGGATGAAGAGCGTGTCCCCTGGCCCCACCTCCACCGAGTGCAACGCCACCCGGGCGAAGTCCGGGAAGCGCTCCAGGTCCGGCGCCAGCACGTCCACCGCGCTGTAGAAGCCGCGCACGTTGGACATCCACGGCGTCTCCCACGACGGCGCCAGCCACACCTGCTTGCGCCCCCACACCTGGCAGAACAGGACGTTGAGGTGATCATGATGCAGGTTGGACAGCGTCCCCGCCGGCCCCAGCCACAGGTGCACGCGGTCGGGCCCATGCAGGTCCGGATGGATGTAACCCTCCGGCGCACGCAGGTCCTCCAGCAGCGGCCGGAACGCGTCACGCAACAGCAGGCTGTTCCGAGCCACCAGATACATGTCGTTCGCCGGCGCACCGTCGAACCGCGTCAGCAATTCCCGCAGCGGCACGTCCCGGCGCAGGCGGTCCGCGTGCAGGTCCGGCATCTCCTGGGCATCGCGCCCCGCCATCACCTCCACCGTCTCGTCACCGAAACGCTCGGCCATCCACCCGGGCGTCCACCGCGTCCGCGCCGGCCAGTCCTCCATCAAGCCTTCAATGACAACCGGCCGGTTGCGCCGGTAGTAATCCGTGAAGAATTCCGCTGGCGCCAGCCGGGACCGCCGCTCCACGCGCGACGAGGGCAATGCCTGCCGTCGCGACACCGACCGTGTCTCCAGCAGTGATTCAAGCAATCCCAGACGTGTCGTGAATTCACGCGCCCGCATCACCGCCGGATGTATCTCCGCGGCCCGAATCGTTTCCCAGACAACCTCTGGCGCGATTCCAGCCGTCTCCAGACGGGCCACGAGGCTCTCGGAAGACACCCCACGCGCAAGGTTCTCCGCGAGCCACGTTCTCCATACAGGGGGGAGGGAAGACGTCATCGCCAGCCCCCTTGAATCGGGCTGAACCATTTGGGTCGTTCACATCCACCCCGAGCGGACTCCATGACGCCTCCCGAGAACTCATACAAGATCGTCCCGAACCCCAATCCCCCGTGTGATCCCGCGCAGGAGGACCTCAGCCGGAAGCGGACGCCTGAAACACCATCGCTCACGCCGCCGCCGTCCACACCGCCCCTTCCTGAAACGCCGAAGGACGAAAACCTCAACGGCTGACGCAAGCCATTGAAGCGGAGGGCACACCTCAACCGAAGGTGTGCCACCGCGCGTTTCCGCCCGGCACCTCCAGCGACTGGAACGTCAGCGACACGCTCACGTCCAGCGCGAGCACCTGGTGCCACCAGCCCACGGGGATGAAGAGCATCTCCCCCGGGCCCACCACCACCTCGTGCACGTGCGCGGTGGCGAAGTCCGGGAAGCGCCCCAGGTCCGGCGCCGCCGCGTCCACCGGGCTCCACACGTGCTCGCGGTTGTACAGGCGAGGCGTCTCGAACGACGGAACCAACCAGAAGCGCTTGCGCCCGTGGACCTGGCAGAACAGCACCGAGTCCACGTCATGGTGCAGCGCCGTGTGCGTGCCCGCGGGCCCCACCCACAGCTTGATGCTCCCGTGCTGCCGCTTCGGGTACACGAAGCCCGGGGCCGGCCGCAGGTCCTCCAGCAGCCCCCGCAGCTCCGGCCGCTCCAGCGCGAAGTTGCGCGCGGTGAGGTACAGGTCGTTGGACGTCCCGCCGTGCTCCAGCCGGTGGAGGAAGTCGCCCAGTCGCATCACCGTGCGGCACGCATCCGGTGACACGTCATGGTCCACGCGGGCTTCGCGGCCCGCCATGACCTCCACCTCCACGTCGCCGTAGTCCCGCGCCAGCGCTTCCGGTCGCCAGCGCTCCAACAGCGGCCAGCCCTCCAGGAAGTCCTCCAGGACGACGGGCCGGTGCGCTCGGTAGTAGCGGGCCTGGAACTCCTCCGCGGACACGCCCCGCCGCCGCTCCACCGTCCTGCGGGACTGCGCATGCAGCGACGCGCGCACGTCCAGGAGCGACACCACCTCCGCCCCCAGCGCCCCGCGCGAGCCCCCGGCCTCCACCGCCGGGTGCCGCCGCGCGCGAGCCACCTCCGAGCGAGCCTCCTCCGGAGCCACCCCTCCGGCGACCAGTGCCCGGGCCAGCGCCTCCTCAGGCACGCCCCGCAGCAGGTTCTCCGACAGCCACGCATCCCACGAGGGTGACAAGGCCATGGCCCCACTCTAGGCCACCCGCGAAGCGGCACGGAAAGGGGGCCCTCTCCCCACATGCCCTACAGGGTGAGTGCCCCCTTGAGGCCCAGGACGATGATGTTGCGCGCGTCCTCGTCACCGCCGGGGCGGATGTATTGGAAGTTGGGCCGCAGCACGAGCCACGGCGTCGCATGGAGGCTGTAGTACAGCTCGCCCAGGTACTCCGTGCGAGGGATGGGCGTGTCGGGGTCCTGCGCCTGCTTTTGCCGCTGCGCGGTGACGTAGCGCCCGTTGGTGTGCGTGGCGCCCAGCGCGAAGCCCACGTCGTCATCCGCCCGGCCGAAGACGCCCGTGTAGCCCAGGCCCAGCGTGTACTGGCCGTCCTGCGTGGAGGTGTCCAGGTCCGTGTGCGTCAGGCGGACGAAGACGTTGAGGCCCTGCGCCTTGTTCTCCGAGCCCGCCACGTGCGTGAGCTGCTGGCGCGCGACGAAGTAGATGCCGTATCTCCCATCGCGCTCCACGCCGGCCAGCAACACATCCGGAGCGTT
Organism: Corallococcus exiguus; assembly: GCF_009909105.1. Taxonomy (NCBI): domain Bacteria; kingdom Pseudomonadati; phylum Myxococcota; class Myxococcia; order Myxococcales; family Myxococcaceae; genus Corallococcus; species Corallococcus exiguus. The sequence goes on along the minus strand of NZ_JAAAPK010000013.1, from coordinate 23,740 downwards.
GGACGTGTCGTACCAGACGCCCACCTTGTAGAGCCCCTCCAGCCGGTCGCCGCGGAACTTCGGGTTCCAGCCCAGCTCCAGGGGCAACATCACGCCCGTCGCCCCGCTGAAGCGCCCCAGATAGAAGGCCTCCTCCAGGTTGCGAGGATTCATCTCGTACGCGGCCAGCTGCACGTACGCCACCTTCGCCAGGTCCACGCGCAGCCGCGTGGCCCACTGGCTCACCGGCCAGTTGAACCAGTAGTTGCCCACGATGTTGCCGGGCTGCGCGCCGCAGAAGGACAGGTTCTGGAAGTCGCAGGGGAAGTCCGCCGTGTCCTCGCCCACCGTCATACGCCCCAGCTTCAGGTGCACCTGTTCGCCGAAGAAGAGCTGATCCCACCAGAGCTGCGTGAGGCGCCCCACGTTGCCGCGCCCATACACCTCCTGCACCAGCTGGAGGTTCCCCAGCTCCATGTCCGCGTTCAGGTTGTTGCCGTTGCGGTACGTGAACGTGAACTGGAAGGTGCCGCCCTTGAGCCCGGCCAGCTTCTCCATGTCCAGACCCAGCCCCACGTTGAGCTGGCCCGCCTGCCGCAGCGCATGGCCCTTGCCACCGCGCGCGTTGAAGGCGAGCTCCGTCACGTAGCGGACCTGGAGCGCCACACCCAATTCGTAGAGAAGCCCGCGCGCCCCGCCCCAGCCACCGGTGAGGCCCGGGGGCATCTTCGTCGTCTCGGCCGCGAAGACCGGCCCCGCGCACAGCAGGGCCCACGCCAGCACCCAGGCCCCGAACGCCCGTCCCCGCATCGCGCCCTCCCCCTCGCACGCCACGGGTCCCCAATGGCCATGGCCACCGGGATGTCCAGCCGTGCCGGGGGGCTGTCCGTCGGCTTCCAGCCACTGCCCCGGGCCCTTCGAACGGCCCGGGGTGCGGCGAGCAACGAAAGCAGCGCGCCGGGAGTGTCCTCCTCCCGGCGGGACGTGACTGACTACTTCTGCGGCAGCGGAACCGAGCGCACGTGCAGCTCGCGCAGCTGCTTCTCGTCCACGTCGCCGGGAGCGCCCGTCATCGTGTCCGTGCCCGTCTTCGTCTTGGGGAACGGAATCACGTCGCGCAGGGACTCCGCGCCGGTCAGCAGCATCACCAGGCGGTCCATGCCCAGCGCGATGCCGCCGTGCGGGGGCGCGCCGAACTTGAGCGCGTCCAACAGGAAGCCAAACTTAACGCGCGCCTCCTCCTCCTGGATGCCCAGCGCCTTGAACACCTCGCTCTGCACCTTCGGGTCATGCAGGCGGATGGAGCCGCCGCCAATCTCGAAGCCGTTGAGCACCACGTCGTAGCGGTGGCACTTCACGCGGCCCGGGTCGGTCCCCAGGTACTGCACGTCCTCGTCGTGCGGACGGGTGAAGGCGTGGTGCGCCGCCGCCCAGGTGTTCGTCTCCTCGTCGTACTCGAAGAGGGGCGGGTTCACGACCCAGAGGAACTTCCACTGGCCGCCGCTGCCGTACTCGGGGATGAGGCCCAGCTTCTTCGCCACGTGCACGCGCAGGTTCGCCATCACCGTGTGCACCAGCGACTCGCGGCCGAACTGGAACAGGATGAGGTCGCCCGTCTTCGCGTTCACGGCCTGGTTGATGGCCAGCCGCAGCGCCGGCGTAATCGTCTTGGACAGCGGGGACTGGGTCCACTCACCGCCCTCGCCCACCTTCGCGCGCGCCAGCCCCTTGGCGCCCGCCTGCTTCGCGAAGTCCTCCAGCTTGTCGCTCTCCGCGCGGGACAGCGCCTTCTCCGCCGGGACGACCATCGCCTTGACGATGCCCTTGTCCTGCACCGCGTCCCACATCATGGGCACGCCGCCGGCCGCGCCGTGCTCGCGGATGACGTCCGTGAGCACCACGTGCTCCAGCCCGAAGCGCAGGTCCGGCTTGTCGTTGCCGTACTTCGCCATGGACTCGTAGAAGTCCATGCGCATGAAGGGCGTCGGGATGTCGATGCCCAGCACCTCGCCCCACAGCTTCTTCAGCAGGCCCTCGATGATGGTGAAGATGTCGTCCTGGGTGACGAAGCTCATCTCCACGTCGATCTGGGTGAACTCCGGCTGCCGGTCCACGCGCAGGTCTTCGTCGCGGAAGCACTTCACGATCTGGAAGTACCGGTCGAAGCCCGCGACCATGAACAGCTGCTTGTACAGCTGCGGGCTCTCCGCCAGCGCGTAGAACTTGCCCGGGTTCAGGCGGCTGGGGACCAGGAAGTTACGCGCGCCGCCCGGCGTGTACTTGCCCATGAAGGGCGTCTCCAGCTCCAGGAAGCCGTTGCCCGCCATGTACGAGCGCGCCAGCGTGTTCATCTTCGAGCGCGTCATCAGCGTCTTCTGGAGCGGCCCGCGGCGCAGGTCCAGGTAGCGGTGCGCCAGGCGCTTCTCCTCGGACGTCTCCACGTTGTCCTCGATGAGGAACGGCGTGGGCTCCGAGCGGTTGAAGATGGTCAGGTCCGAGGCCTTCACCTCGATCTCACCCGTCTTCATCTTCGGGTTCACGTTCTTGCCGCGCGACAGCACCTTGCCCTTGATGCCGACGCAGTACTCCAGGCGCAGGTGGCCGGCCGTCTCATGGGCCTCCTTGCTGTCCGGCTCGAACACCACCTGGGTGAGCCCTTCGCGGTCCCGCAGGTCGATGAACACCGCGCCACCGTGGTCGCGGCGGTTGTGCACCCAGCCGAAGAGGACCACTTCTTCGCCAACGTTCGCGGCCGTGAGCTGACCGCACGTGTGGGTACGCTTGACCTCTGAAATGAACGGGACCGCCATGGAGACCGCCTGCGTTTGGTTCGGGAAGGAAGGCCGGGCACCATAGCGGATCGTGGAAACGACGCGTCAAGGAATCCATGGCCCGAACACCCCCGTGTTTTCACCTCCATCTCCCTCGGAAGACGGGCGCATGAGCAGGCAGGCGCGCACGTCCCCGCAACCCGGAATTGGATCGCGGGTTGAAGCTTCCATGCAGGGGGACCTGGAGACCCGCCGCCGGCCCAAGGGCATGCCCCCGTGCGTGCGCGCGGGGTGGGTGCTGCTGGCGCTGTTGGGGGCGCGAAGCGCAGGGGCGGAAGTGGCGGACAGCTCCGTCACGCTCGAGGCGAGCGGCGGCCACGGCTATGTCTTGTGGAGCCTTCTGGGCGACGTGGGTGTGGGGGAAGCGACCTTCGTCACGCTGGGCTACACCGGCGTGCGTCCGGAATCCGGCACCGCGGCCATCCACCAGCTCTCCGTGGGCATGGACCACCTCGCGGGCGAGCACTGGCTCCTGTCCGGCGTCGTCAGCCTGGGCCTGTCCAAGGCCTCGGACACGGAGCTGACCCAGGAGCGCCCCCGCCTCAACGTCCCCGGCCTCACCGCCCGGACGGGCTCCGGCAGCCAGGCGGTGCAGCTGGGAGCGGCCTGGGACTCGGCGGGCTTCGGCACCTGGGAGTACGGCCTGGACGCGGGCGTGGGCGTCAGCCGCAACCCGCTGCGCCGCCAGCTGCTCACGGTCTCCGACGGCACCTCCACGGAGCGCTACGCCCAGGAGGACATCCTCTGGTCGGCCCGCCCCACGCTGGGGGCGCGGCTCCTCTGGAAGGGCCAATGGGAGCTGGGGCTGCGCGGGGCGTTTGCCTTCTACAGCGAGGACCCGCTCACCGCGGGCCAGTTCACCGACGCGGAGACGGACCAGTTGGAGGCCCAGCTCGAAAGCCGGGTGGCCGCCCGCAAGGCCCTGGCGGGACTGCGCCGCCGCCAGCTGCGCGACCTGGGCGCGGCCGTGGCGCGGCGCCTGGGCGAGGTCAACGCCACCACCGGCTTCCCCTCCGCCCCGGTCCGCTGGGACCTGAGGCCGTCCCTCTCCTGGCGCCTCACCCCCGCCCTCCGGGGCCAGCTGTCCTACGCCTTCACCCGGTACGTGCCGGGTGAGGGCGTGGCCCACGTGGTGGCCACCCGGTGGACGGTCCGCCTGGGCGACGCGGTGCGGCTGTGGGCCTCCGTGGCCCTCCAGCGGGACGTGCCGGTGGACCTCCCCGCGGACACCTCCGGCCTGCTCACACTCGGAGGGGAATACACGTTCTGAGCGGTCCGGAGTAAAACGGCGTCATGCTCCGAACAGTCACCACCGCCGCCGTCGGGCTGGCCCTGGCCACGGGCTGCGCGCCGGACAGCGAGGCCCCCGTCAAGGTCTCCGTCCTGTCCCGCTCCAGCAATGGCCAGTACGTCCCCACGCAGGTCGAACTCACCACCATCGAGGACGTCGTCGGCCTGAAGGGCACCGTCGGCGACCTCCAGGGCGGTGCGCGCATCGTCATCGACGTGAACGACCCCGCGCTCCAGAACGCCACCGCGGACAACGTCGCGGAGGTGCTGCTCAAGAAGTCCGGCCACGACGTGAAGGCCAGCTACATCAGCCAGAAGGACGAGAAGACGGGCGATGACGTCCTCTGGCCCGCGGACTTCCACTCCTGGAACATGGTGACCTCGTATTACAACCTCGAGCGCGCCAACGAGTACTTCCGCACCGTCGCCAACGTGAAGGTCGTCTCCTTCGAGCCCACGCCGACGCTCTACTACTTCCCTGAGTTCATCCAGGCGCAGGTGAGCAAGGAGCCGGCGCGCGACAACGCCATCTTCTACCCGGTGCTCCAGTCGTTCATGGTGCTGCCGTTCGATCAGATCCAGCGCGCGCCCCTGCCCCTCAACGCGGCGGTGATGGCGCACGAGTATTCGCACCTGGTGTTCAACCGGCTGGCGTACGCCGGGCAGTCCTTGCCCGTGGCGTTGTCCAACTGGTCCGCGGGGAACCCCAGCCAGGGCGCCAACGTGCTCAAGTCCTTCGACGAGGGCCTGGCGGACTACCACGCCTACGGCGCCACCTGCCGCAGCGTCAGCGGGTGTGATCCGCGCTTCATGTCGACCTCGTTCGACGGCGGCCCCTTCGCCGGGGTGACGGACGCGAGAGATCTGTCGCGCGGGGACCGCTGCATGAGCGCGCTCCTGTACGCCCGCGTGCAGCAGCAGGACGTGGGCACCTTCTCCTCCGACGGCGCCGAGTACCAGGTGGGCACGCTGCTGGCGACCGCGCTCTACCAGGCGGGCCGCTCCACCGGCCAGGAGGCCCAGCTGCAGCGCGACATCGTCTCCGCGTACTACGACACCGACCCCGCGAAGCCGGGCATCTTCCAGTACACGCAGCTGGTGCTGGGGGATCAGTCCCAGTTCTCGTTGGCGGTCCCCGCCGCCGCCATCATCTCGCACATCTCCGACCTGGATCTGCGCAAGGCCGTCTGCAACGAGTTCATGGACCACCTGCAGATCCCGCGCGAGCTCCTCATCGGCGCCAACCTCTGCCCGGCCAGCGCCGCGGGCGGCACCACCTGCCCCAGCATCTTCCAGTGAGGCCCGCTCCCTTGAACACCTGGCTCAAGGCCTGCCTCGCCGGCAGCCTGCTCTTCACCCCTGTCGCGTTCGCCCAGAGCGCGGATGACGACGACCCCTACGCCTACCCGGAGCAGGAAGCCGAACGCGCCCAGGAGAAGGCCCAGAAGGACGACGACGACGCCTACGATCGCCGCCGCAGGCTGGTGGACGAAACGGACGAGTTCCGCGAGGCCGCCGAGGCCACCAACGACGAAGGCTTCCGCGGCATGTCCCGCCTGGACGACCCCAACCTGGGCGTCGCGGTGGAGCTGGTGGCCGGTCTGTTGATGGTGGACAGCGCCCGCGGCGACTTCTCCGACAACAAGCCCGGCTTGGGCGTGCGCGCCACCTGGGAGTTCGGCCGCAACTTCTTCACGGAGAACGCGACCCTGCGCGAGGCCCTCTTCGCGGACCTGCGCTGGCTCTACGGCAGCCTCAGTGACGGCACGGAATTCATCAAGGGGGACACGCGGCTTCACTACTTCACGCTCGCGCCCGCCTGGCTGTTCCAATTCGGCGACTCGCCCTTCGGTCTGTACCTTCAGGCCGGTGGCGGACTCGCGTACCAGAACACCGGCATCACCGTGGGCGAGGAGGAGACCAAGGTGAACGGCCTCAAGCCCGTGGTCCAGTACGGCCTGGGCCTCCGCGGCCGGCCCGCCCTGTCGCGCACGCTGCACCTCACCTTCCGCATCGAGGCCATGGGCCTGCGGCGCGGCTACGCCAACGACTTCTTCCTGGGTGGCAGCGCCGGCGTCGGCTTCTGAAGCACCGCCCGTTTTTGTCCCCTCGGCCCCCGCGCCCTTCCCACCTGGGAAGCGGTGGCGGGGGCTGAACTTTTTCCCCTCCCTCGCGCCCGCGGGCACGGCCCCCTGCTTGGTATTCCAAGGAGATGGACCCCTGGCATGCCCCCTGCTTACATTCGCGCCGGTTGGGGGAGTCAGGGGCGTCGGGCTGGAGGTGGAAGATGAACGGCGAACAGGAACACGGGCAGGGCAACACCCGGCACTGGGATCCGGTGTGCGGCAGGCACCTGGAGGCGCCGGAGGGCCATCCGTCGTCGGAGTACAAGAAGCGCCGGTACTTCTTCTGCTCGGAGGGCTGCCGCACCGCCTTCGAGCGGCAGGCGGAGCGCTTCCGCCTCAACGAGCTGGCGCGGGCCGGCGCGCTGATGTCGCCGGGCCGGGTGCGCTGGGGGCTCGCGTAGCGCGGGCCAGAGCCTCGGACGGCGTCAGGCGGCCTGACGCACGTCCTTGAGGCGCAGGGACAGCTTGCGCTGGCCGCGGAAGGTGTCGAAGCCGGCCTGGAAGGCCAGGTCCACCGGCCCCTCCACCAGCGACACACGGTCCGCCATGCCGAAGCCAATGGCATCCAGCTCCGGAGCGTCCACGAGCGCCAGCTTCAGGTGCCCCGCGCCAGGCACCCCGGACTTCGCGGGCAGCACGCGAGGCCGGGCCTGCTGGCCGCGCAGCACCAGCACCGGCTCCGGGTTGCCCTGACCGAAGGGCCCCAGCTTCTGCAGCGACTCCACGGCCGTCGCGTCCAGGTCGCGAGGGTTCACCACCGCGTCCACGCGGCAGCGCGGAATCATGTCCTCCGGCGTCAGACGCTGGAGGGCAATCTTCGCGAAGGCCTCGCGGAAGGCAGGCAGCTGCTTCGCGTCGATGGTGAGGCCGGCGGCGTGCTTGTGCCCGCCGTAGCGCATGAGCAGGTCCGAGCACCCGGTGAGCGCGTCGTACAGGTGGAACGCCTCGATGCTGCGCGCCGAGCCCTTCCCCACCCCGTCCTTCACGCCCACCATCACCGTGGGCCGGTGGTAGCGCTCCACCACGCGCGACGCGACGATGCCGATGACGCCCGGGTGCCAGCCCTCGTCGTAGAGCACCAGCCCGCGCGAGTCCTTGTGCTCCTCCGCCTGCGCCAGCGCCTGCGTGAGGATGCCGCTCTCGATGCCCTGCCGCTCCGCGTTCGCGCGATCCAACACCTGCGCCAGCGAGCGCGCCGTCTCCACGGAGTCCGCGCAGAGCAGCTGCAGGCCCAGCGACGCGTCATGCAGGCGGCCCGCGGCGTTGATGCGGGGCCCCAGGCGGAAGCCCACCTGCCCCGCGGTGACGGTGGCGTCCGGCTCCAGGCCGGCCACCTCCTTCAGCGCGCGGATGCCGGGACGGCGGCCCTGGGACAGCTCCTGGAGGCCGTGCGCCACGAGGATGCGGTTAGCGCCGGTGAGCGGCACCACGTCCGCCACGGTGGCCAACGCCACCAGGTCCATCAGCGCCTTGAGGTTGGGCTCCTTGCGCGTGGCGAAGAAGCCGTCGTCGCGCAGCCGCTTGCGCAGGCCCATGCAGAGGTTGAAGGCCACGCCCGCGGCGCACAGCACCTTGGTGGGGTACTCGCAGCCGGGCTGGTGCGGGTTGAGTACCGCGGTGGCGGGCGGCAGCGTGGGAGGCACCGTGTGGTGGTCCACCACCACGACCTCCAGGCCCAGCTCCTTCGCGCGGGCAATCTCCGCCACGGAGGTGATGCCGCAGTCCAGCGTCACCAGCAGGCGCGTGCCGTCCTGCGCGATGCGCTCCACCGCGCCCAGGTTGAGGCCGTAGCCTTCGTCCAGCCGGTGCGGGATGTACGTGGAGGGCGTGGCGCCCAGCTCCTTGAGGAACAGGTACATGAGCGACGTGGAGGACACGCCGTCCACGTCGTAGTCCCCGTAGAGCGTCACCTTCTCCTTGAGCCGCACCGCGCGCAGCACGCGCTCCACCGCGGGGCCCATGCCCTTCATCCGGAACGGGTCCGGCAGGTCCGCCAGCCGGTCCGACAGGAACGCCGACGCCGCCTCCGGCGTGCGGTAGCCCCGGTGGAGCAACACCCTCGCCGCCAACGGGTGCAGCGACAGCTCACCCGCGAGCGAACCGACCTCCTGCTCGACGACATCTGGAAGCAACCACCGCATGGCGAAGGACAGTACCTCAGACGTCCGACCAAGGCAGTCCAACCCGTCCACTCACACCACCCTCCTGTACGCCTGTTCAGACGTACACTCGCCTGCCTTCCTGCCTCCAACCTGCACGGCGGGTATGCGGTGCCCAGCTTGAGTGCGTACCCGTGGACAGGGAGGTCCGCATGCTTCGCAGGTGTCTCCAGGGAGGTGCCCTGATGGCCGTCGTGTTGTGCGCGGGGCCCGCGCTCGCGCAGAAGAAGCAGGGCGACGTGAACGTCTTCCTGCGCGGCGGCATCGGCGACTACACGGGCGACCTGGGCGACGTGGCCAGCACCGGCCCGCTGTGGGGCCTGACGCTCAACCTCCAGCCCACCACCTTCCTCGGCTTCGAAGTTGGCTACGAGGGCTCGCAGAACAAGGTGAGCGACAGCCGCCTCTTCGACGCGCCCTCGCTGGTGCGCAACGGCGGCAGCGCGCTGGTGAAGGTGTCGCCGCCCTTCCTCACCGCGGTGCGCCCCTTCGCGGGCGTGGGCCTGGGCCTGTCCTACGTGGACGTGCGAGGCGCGGGCGCGGGGCTCTACGACAGCGACTTGATGGAGGAAGTGCCGCTCGCGGTGGGCCTGGAGTTCAACACCGGAGGCCTCACCGCCGGCGTGCGCGGCACGTACCGCATCCTCATCGACCAGGACTTCGCGGACGCCACCAGCACGGACGGCGTGGGCGGCGGATTGATGGACGCGTCGCTGACGCTGGGCGCGCGCTTCTAGAAAAGCGAAGGGCCCTCGCTTCCGCATGGGAAGGAGGGCCCTCGTCGCTTCAAGCCATCAGACAGCTCAGGCCGTCTTCGGCTCCTGCTTGCCGCCACCGGCGTGGCCCTCGCGGGCGTGCGCGCGCTCGTCCAGCCAGATGACCAGCGGGCTGGCGATGTACACGGACGAGTACGTGCCCACGAGGATGCCCACCAGCATCGCCATGGCGAAGTCGAAGATTTCGCCCACGCCGAAGATGAGCAGACCGATGAGCGACAGCGCCGTCACGCCGGAGGTGAGGATGGTGCGGCCCAGCGTGTCGTTGACGGCGATGTTGATGATCTCCGGCAGCGGCTTGCCCTTGTACTTCACCATGTCTTCACGGATGCGGTCGTAGATGACGATGGTGTCGTTCACCGAGTAGCCCACGATGGTGAGCAGCGCGGCGATGGACGTGAGGTTGAACTCGCGCCGGCTCACCAGGTAGTAGCCCGCCACCATGATGACGTCGTGGATCATGGCGAGCAGCGCGCCCGGGCCGAACTTGAAGTCGAAGCGGAACGCCACGTAGATGAGGATGGCGATCATCGAGTACACCAGCGCCATGATGCCGCGGTTGCGCAGCTGCTTGCCCACCTGCGGACCCACGTAGTCCACGCGGCGCTGCTCGAAGTTGGGCTTGTCCGAACCGGCGCTCAGCGCGGCGAACACCTTGTCCGCCATGCCGCTCGCGACGACCTGGTAGTCGTAGCCGGTGCCGCCCTGGTTCGCGCCCAGGTCACGCACCTCCTGAACGCCGATGCCCGCCGCCTCGACGGCCTTCTTCACCGCCGCCACGGACATGGGCTGCGCGGAGCGGAAGTTCACGATGCCGTTGGCCATGTCGGCGTAGACGCTGCGCGTCTCGCCCAGGCCCTGGATGGCCGTCTTCGCGTGCTCGGCGTTCTCCTCCGTGAGCTGCGTGACGCCGCCCATGCGCAGCAGGAAGGAGTTCTCCTCGGCCGCGCCCACGCCCTGGACGCTGACGTCGTGCAGACCGCCGGCCTGGGCCTTCTCGCGGACCTGCTCGGCCGTGGTGGGCGTGTTGTACTTCAGCTCCACCACCGTGCCGCCGGCGAAGTCCACGCCGAAGTTGAACCCCACCGCGGCGATGCCGACGATGATGGCCAGGTTGATGAGGGTGGAGATGAAGAGCGCCGGCTTGCGCTTGCTGATGAAGTCGATGTTCGTCTTGTGCTTGAGAATCTGCATGGCGGATTTCCCGAAGGCGCTGGAGGCCCGTTAGACGGACACCGACTGCGCGTTACGGCCGTGGACGAAGTAGGTCGTGATGACGCGCGTCACGACGATGGACGTGAACAGCGACGCCAGCAGGCCCACGATGAGCGTGGTGGCGAAGCCGCGGACCGGACCCGTTCCCGTGAAGAACAGGATGAAGCCCGCGATGAGCGTCGTCACGTGCGCGTCGAAGATGGTCCAGAAGGCGCGGTCGTAGCCCTGGTCCACCGCGGCGCGCGCGGACTTGCCGTGGGACAGCTCCTCGCGGATGCGCTCGTTGATGAGCACGTTCGCGTCCACCGCGATGCCCAGCGTGAGCACGAAGCCCGCGATGCCCGGCAGCGTCAGCGTGGCGTTGAAGAACGCCAGGCCCGCCAGGATGAGCAGACCGTTGAGCAGCAGCGCCACGTCCGCGATGAGGCCGGACTTGCGGTAGTAGACCGCCATGAAGACGACGACGAGCGCCAGGCCCACCAGCGCGGCCAGGCTGCCCTTCTTGATGAGCTCATCGCCCAGCGTCGCGCCCACCTGACGGATTTCGCCCACCGTCACCGGCGCGGGCAGCGCACCGGCCTTGAGCACCAGCGCCAGCGTCTGCGCCTCGCCCAGCCACTCCTCGAAGCTGCGCCCGCTGGCGCGGCCCATGGTGATGCGCGCGCGGCCGCCGCCAATCTTCTCGTTGATGCGCGGGGCGGTGTGCACGTTGTCGTCCAGCACGATGGCCATCCGGCGGCCCACGGCGGCCTCGGTCAGCTTCTCGAACTCGCGCGAACCGGCCGGGTCGAACGCGAGGTTCACCTCCGGCTCGTTCATCTGGCTGACGGAAGCGTCCGCGCCCGCCAGGCTCTCACCCGTGAGCGGTACGTTCTTGTCCAGCAGGTAGCTGCGGTACGCGATGCAGTCGTTCTTCTTCACCGGGCTCGCCACGCACTGGGTGACGACGTCGCGGCCTTCCGGCGTCTTGTCCTTCGCGTACGCCAGCAGGGCCTCGCGGTTGGGCGAGGACAGCTGCGGGAAGCCCTCATCCTCCACCAGGGTGATGTGGCTCTCCGCCGGGGGCGGGTGCTGCTGGTACATCTGCGCGAACACCTGCGGGTTGGTGTCGTCCACCATCCGGAACTCCAGCTGCGCGGTGGTGCCCACCAGTTCCTTGGCCTGCTCCGGGTTGCTGCGACCGGGCAGCGAAATCTGGATGGAGTCCGTGCCCAGCTTGCGCACGTCCACTTCCGCCACGCCCCACTTGTCGATGCGGCGGCGGATGACGAGCATCGCCTGGTCCACGGCCTCGTCGCGGAAGCGGTTCACCTGGCCCTCGTCCGGCTTGAGAACCAGCGTGCCGCCGTTGCGGGACTCCACGGTAAAGTCGGTGAAGGTGGCGAGCACCTCCTTCTGGATGGCGTCCATGGTGCCCGGGTCCTTCGCGGTCAGCACCAGCTGCAGCCGCTCCGGGTCCGTGTCCGCCGTCACCTCACCCAGCTTCTTGTCGTTGACGTAGGTGGCGATCTGCGTCCCGCGGCGCTCGGTGCGCTTCTGCAGGGCCGTCTTGGTGTCCACCCGCATCACCATGTGGATGCCGCCCTGCAGGTCCAGCCCCAGGTTGAGGCGGTACTTGGCGGGGGGCGCCCACGCGGGCAGCCGCTGCTCCAGCACGGCGATGTTGTTGCGCTCGTTGCGGTCCAGGACCACCAGCGAGTAGTACGTCGGGACAAGGAACCAGATCGTCCCCAGCGTCACCGCGACGATCATTCCGAACTTCCACCACCAGCCGCGGTCCATTACTTCTCCTCCTTCTTCTCAGCGGGGGCAGCCGCCGGGGCGCCCGCCACCGGAACGGTTCCCTTCGCACTGACAGCCGTCTTGAGCACGCGCACGCGCACTCCGCTGGCGATTTCCACCGTCACGGTGGAGTCGTCCACCTGGTGGATGCGTCCGAGGATGCCGCCGGACGTCACGACGTCATCCCCCTTCTTCAGCCCCGCGAGCAGGTTGCGGTGCTCCTTGAGCTGCTTCTGCTGGGGGCGGATCATCACGAAGTACATGATGGCCACCAGCACGGCGAGGAAGCCGAAGGTCCCCAGGGGGGAACCGGCCCCGGCCTGCGCGAGAATCAGGAAACTGTCAGCCACGTACTGCCTCGTCGTTTGGAAGGGAGGACTCGGGAAACCGGCCCCGACCCGGCGTACGGGTGGGGTCAAAACATCCGAAAGGGTGGCCTCTTAGCAAGGGCGCCCCATGTGAGCAAGTGAACGCCGGAAGCGCGGCAATCCCTTTGCCCGCTCACCGACCGCCTTTGCGTTCGGCCTCCTGCGCCACGGCCTTGGCCCGGAAGTCCCGGGCGAACGTGGCGAAGCGGTCCTCCGCGATGGCGCGGCGCACCTGGGCCATCAGGTCCAGGAAGTAGTGGAGGTTGTGCAGGGTGTTGAGCCGCATCGCCAGGATTTCTCCCGCCGCGAACAGGTGCCGCAGGTAGGACCGGCTGAACGTGCGGCAGGTGTAGCAGGAGCACGCCGGGTCCACCGGCCGGGGGTCCTTGGCATAGGCCGCGTTGCGGATGACCAGCTTGCCCTCCGAGGTGAAGAGCAGGCCGTTGCGAGCGCACCGTGTAGGCAGCACGCAGTCGAACATGTCCACGCCGTGCTCCACGCACGTCACCAGGTCCAGCGGCGTGCCCACGCCCATCAGGTAGCGCGGCTTGTCCCGGGGCAGCAGCGGCGCCGAGTAGGCCACGCCCGCGTGCATGGCTTCCGGCGCCTCGCCCACGGAGTAGCCCCCCAGCGCGTAGCCGGGCAGGTCCACCGCGCAGATCTCCTCCGCGTGGCGCTTGCGCAGGTCTTCATGGAGGCCGCCCTGTACGATGCCGAACAGCGACGAGCGCTCGCGGCCCCACGCCTTCACGCACCGGTGCAGCCAGCGCGTGGTGCGCGCCAGGGACTTCTCCAGGTAGGCCCGGTCCTCGGTGGACGGAGGGCACTCGTCGAACGCCATGATGACGTCCGCGCCCAGCGTCTCCTGGATTTCGATGGAGCGCTCCGGCGACAGGAAGTGCCGCGAGCCGTCCAGGTGCGACTGGAAGGCGGCGCCCTCCTCGGTGATTTTCCGCTTCTCCGACAGGCTGAACACCTGGAAGCCGCCGCTGTCGGTGAGCATGGGCCGGTCCCAGGAGATGAAGCGGTGCAGGCCGCCCATCTCCCCGACGAGCGGCTCTCCGGGGCGGAGCATCAGGTGGTAGGTGTTGCCCAGGATGATCTGCGCATCCAGGGTCTTCAGGTCGTCCGGGCCCACGCCCTTGACGCTGCCCACGGTGCCCACGGGCATGAAGATGGGCGTTTCAATGGGGCCATGCGGCGTGTTCAGCCGGCCGCGGCGCGCCTTGGTGCCGCTGGCGTCCTCGTGCAACAGCTCGAAGCGCACCAGCCCCGGGGGCACGCGGGTATCGCCCTTCTCCTTGCGCTGCTCGTCGACCACGGCACTCACTCCTTCACCAACATGGCATCGCCGTAACTGAAGAACCGGTAGCCCGCGCGCACGGCCTCCTGGTACGCGGCGAGCGTGCGCTCCCGGCCCAGGAGCGCGCTCACCAGCATCACCAGCGTGGAGCGCGGCAGGTGGAAGTTCGTGAGGAGCACGTCCACCTGGCGGAAGGCATAGCCGGGCCGGATGAACATCGCCGTCTCGCCGGGGCCCACGCGCAGCCTGCCCGTGTCCGGGTCGGTGGCGGACTCCAGCGTGCGCACCACGGTGGTGCCCACGGCGACCACGCGGCGCCCCTCCGCCTTCGTGGCGTTCACGGCGGCGGCGGTGGCCTCCGGCACGGTGAAGCGCTCCGGGTGCATGTGGTGCTTGTCCAGCACCTCCTCGCGCACGGGGAGGAAGGTGCCGGGCCCCACATCGAGCGTCACCTCCGCGCGCCGCACGCCCTTCGCCGCGAGCTTCGCGAAGACGTCCTCGGTGAAGTGCAGGCCGGCGGTGGGCGCGGCCACGGCGCCGGACGCGCGGGCGTACACGGTCTGGTAGCGCTCGGCGTCCGCGGCCTCGGGCTCGCGGGTGATGTACGGAGGCAGGGGCAGCCGGCCCGCCGCGTCCAGGAGGCTCGCAAGCGAAGCGCCCGGCACCGCATGGAAGCGCACCCGGTACTCCCCTCCCCCCAGGGCCTCCAGGACTTCGGCGGACAGGCCCCCGGCGAAGCTGACGGACTGGCCGGGCTTGAGCCCCTTGGACGCCTGGCCCAGGCAGACCCACTCGAGCGACTCAGGAGCCCCACCGAGCGCGGCGGAGGTGAGCGTGGCCGTGGCGGCGGGGCGGACGACCAGCAGCTCCACGCGGCCACCGGTGCCGCTCTTCTGGCCCAGCAGGCGAGCAGGGATGACGCGCGCGTCGTTGAGGACGAGCAGGTCCCCTTCACGCAGCAGGTCCGCGAGGTCGGTGAAGTGCTGGTGGCTCCAGTCGCCGGTGGCGCGGCTGACGACCATCAGGCGAGACGCGTCCCGGTTGGGAAGCGGGGCCTGGGCGATCTGCGCCTCGGGGAGCTCGAAATCGTAGTCGGAGAGGAGGGACGACACGGGGTTGGCGCTTGTAGCAGCCCCCGCGCCCTCACGGAACCGGCGAGGGCGTCAGTAGAGCTGCTGGAACTCGGCGCCCGGGTAGTAGTGGGAAAGGATTTCCCGGTACGCCTTGCCCTGGTCGGCGAGGGCCTTGGCGCCCCACTGGCACAGCCCCGCCCCGTGGCCGAAGCCACGTCCGGTGAACACGTAGTTCTTGCCGGAGGCTTCCACGTCGAAGTCCAGGCTCTTGAGGCGCGTGTAGCCCAGCTTGCGGCGGAACGACACGCCGTCCACCGCGGAGCCATCCGACATCGTCACGCGGGTCACCCGGTGCGTGGGCGTGCGGCCGGTGACGCGCATGCCGCCCGGAGCGGCCTTCAGCGCGCCGCGCAGCTCCGCCTCGGAGAGGGTCGCGGTCCAGCGGCTGGCGGGCAGCTTGCCGCAGGGGCAGTCAACGGGCTGCAGGTACGGCAGGTTCCGCTGGAGGGCGTCCTGCCCGGACTCGGTGCGCCCGCCGCAGGAGGCATGGAAGTACGCCTCGATGGGGGCCAGGTCGTACGTGAGCACCTCGCCCCGGGTGGCCTCCACGGCCGCGCGAGTCTTGGCGTCCTCGCGGTTCACGCCGCCGTACACCTGGTGGAGCACGCTGCTGCCCATGTGGAAGGCGGCGCCATACGCGTCCAGCTTCTTCTGGAGCGCGTACGTCCGCGCGGCCACGGCCTGGGCCTTGAGGGCCTCCAGGGGGAAGGACACGGGCATCTCGCTGCCGAGCACCGCCGCGAGGTAGTCCTCCAGGGGGATGACGTTGATGAGCTGGAGGCTGTTCTTGAAGACGCGCACGACGACGTCGCCGCGCACCTGCGCGCTGCCCGCCTTCAGGGGTTCGTTGCCGGGACCGCCCGCGTCGGTGGCCTCCAGGCCGCCACGGAAGCGGATGGCGTCCCCGATGACGGGAGCCCCGTTGACCTCCAGCTTGCCGTTGCGGCGGCGCACGGTGGCCTGGCCCGAGGTGACGGCGACGAAGGTGCCGTCCTCGGCATCCGGGCCGAAGCCCAGCCCCCGGCCGCTCACGCGGACCTCCTCGCCGGGGTCGTCCATGGCAATGCGCATCGTCTCCACGGCGAACGCCCGCGACGACGCGAGCAGGAGCAGCAGCAGTGCCACACGTTGCAACATGGTCCAACAGTCTAGGGGCGGAGCGATCCGCCTCAAGAAATCGGCCGGGCGCCAGGACATCTCCCCGGTAGGAGCCCGCGAAAACCCCAGGCGGATGCCGCAGAATGGAGTCCAGTGACTGCCTCCGTCCCCGACGTCGCCCGCCTGTCCCCCGAGGCCCTCTCCGAGGCCCTCCGCGCGCTGGAGCCCCGCACGGCCGCTGTGTTGGTCCGCCGGCTCGTGGAGCGCCGCCCCCAGGCGGAGTGCGCGGCCTGGTACGGGATTTCAAGCGACGCCTTCTCCGTGCTGCTGCTCCGTTCGGCCGTGGCCCTGGCCCGTCAACTGGGCCAGCCCGCGAGGTCCCCGGAGAGCCCGGAGGAAGCCACCGCCTGGGAGCGGATGCTGGCCATGGCCGTGGAGAAGGACACCGCGCCCGTGCCGGTGCCGCTCGCGCCCGTGGCCTGGCTGTGCCGGCGGATGCATGCCCTGGGGCCGGAAGTGGAAGCCGCGTTGGACAAGGCCGCCCAGGCCGACGCGGACTCGCCCGGACGAGCGCGAGAGGAATGGCTGCGGAGGCTGGCCGTGGCCGCGCTCCTGGCCCTGACGGCCTGGCTCTACTGGAGCCGTCCCCCTGAACCGGAGCCCCGCCCCGAGCGCCGCATGCGCTCCCCCGAGCGCCGCTGACTGGACGCGGCCACGAGCGGACGCGTATGGGTAGGCCCATGCGAGCGATCCGGTCATGGCTGGCCCTCCTCATCGCGGGAATCGCGCTGGCAGGTTGCGCGAAGCATGTGGACACCCGGGTGGCCGGGGACGACGACGCGATCATCGACGGCATCGAGGCCCGCCTCGACGAGCTCCGCGCCCGCGAGCAGGGTGACGACCTCACCTGCGCCGAGCAGTGCGACGTCTCCGCGCGGACGTGCACCACGGCGAAGGAGCTCTGCGGCCTCGTGGAGCAGCAGGCGGACCGGGACGACCTCCCGCCGCGCTGCGCCAGGGCTCGCGAGCAGTGCGCGGGCGCGAACGACGGCTGCACGCGGTGTCAGGCGCCCTGAAGAACCCGCCATGCGCTGGCTCTGACTCCGTGCCTATGATGGGTCGGATTGAGGAGCTTCCCCATGACCACCCGTCTCTCGTTGATGCTCGCTGCCTCGTCGCTCGTCCTGGCGACCCCTGCCCTCGCGGAGGATGAAGGCCTGACGCCGGAGAAGGTGGCGGCCATCCAGCGCGATGAGGCCGCGGCCCAGGCGAAGGTGAACGAGGAGCACGGCAACCGGAAGCCGTCGGAGATGAGCAACGCCGAGCGAGGCCAGGCCATCCGCGACCAGCAGAAGGAATCCGCCAAGGTCCTGGAGAAGCACGGCGTCTCCGCGAAGGAGTTCGCCAGCTTCACGGCCCGGATGGACCCCGATGACAACCAGCGCGTCGCCAACGAGGCCAAGCGGCTCGACGACAAGGCCAAGGCGGAGAAGGAAGCCGAGGCGAAGAAGCGCAAGGGCGACGGCGAGGTCCACATCCAGCAGGGCTTCAGCGACTCGGACCCCGTGGAGATGGAGTCCGCGGACGGCGCGGAGCCCTCCGTCGACGTCGACGGCAGCCTGGACAGCACGGCGGGTGCGCCGACCGTGGAGATTGGCGACAGCGCCGGCACGGCGAAGGGCATGAGCCGGAAGGCCTCCAAGCGCCGCAAGTAGCTCCGCGGCGCCCGGCATCCTCCGGGGCCGTCAGCGGCCTCGGAAGCCCAGCCCCCGCGACCGCGCCTGCCACACCTCGTCGTACGGGCAGGAGCAGTCGGTCTCCTCCGGCTCCGGGTACGCGTAGGTCTGACCCTTGTAGTTGCGGAACAGGGTCTCCCGCTCGCCGCGCTCGATGACGTAGTCGGGCTGGAGGGTGACCTTCCCTCCCCCACCCGGCAGGTCCACCGCGAGGTGCGGCACCGCGAGCCCGCTGGTGTGCCCGCGAAGCTGCTGGAGGATCTCCAGCCCCTTGGCGATGGGCGTGCGCAAGTGTTCGCAGCCTTCCGCGACGTCCATCTGGTGCAGGTAGTACGGACGCACGCGGCTGCGCAGGAGCACGTGCGACAGCTCCTTGATGATGCGCGCATCCGAGTTGAGCTGCCGCATCAGCACGGCCTGGTTCTCCACCGGCACGCCATGGTCCACCAGCCGCTCACACGCCTCGCGTGCTTCCGGCGTCACTTCCTTGGGGTGGTTGAAGTGGGTGATGACGTAGACGGGCGCGTAGCGGCGCAGCAGGCGCGCCAGCGAGTCCGTCACGCGCATGGGCAGCACCACCGGCACCCGCGTCCCGATGCGGATCATCTCCACGTGCGGAATCTCGCTCAGCGGCGCGAGCAGCGACTCCAGCCGCTCCTCGCTCAGCAGGAACGGGTCGCCCCCGGAGATGAGCACGTCGCGCACCTCGGGGTGGTTGCGCACGTAGTCGATGCCCCGGCGCATCTGGTCCTTGGTGAGCTCCGCCTCGCCGCCCTTGGTGATGCGCCGCCGCGTGCAATGGCGGCAGTAGACCGAGCACGTATCCAGGGCCAGGAACAACACCCGGTCCGGATACTTGTGGACGATGCACTCCTCCGGGCGCGTCTTGTCCTCGCCGAGCGGATCCTCCAGTTCCCCGGGCCGCACCCGGGCCTCCGCGCGCACCGGAATGGACTGCATGCGCACGGGGCACAACGCGTGCTCCGGATCGATGAGGGACAGGTAGTAAGGGCTGATGCCCATCCGGAACAGCGAGGACGTCTCCTGCACCCCGGCGCGCTCATCCGGGGTCAGGCGCACGTAGCGCTCCAGTTGCTCCAGGTTGCGCACCGAGTGACGCTGCTGCCAGCGCCAGTCCGTCCACTCCGCGTCGGTCGCGGAGGGAAACAACCGGGCCCGCCCCTCGGCACTGAGCGAGGGACGGGGAGACGACTGGGGCGCCACGGCGCCCACGGAGGAATCCATTACGCCGCCTTGGGCTGATCCCGCCACCACGCCTGGCCGGACTCCGGCAGCGTGTCGATGGGATCGAAGTACTCGTACTTCCGATCAAGTGCGTCGGCGTCGTTCGCTTCCACGCTCGTGCGGTAGTTCTTGGTCCAGTAGGAGATGCCGCGCTCGCGGTCATACTCCGCTACCTGGTGGATCCACCGCTTCCCCACGAACGGCACGTCACAGACGATGCGCGGCGTGGCGAAGCCCGGCATGTAGCCCATGATGTCGTGCTGGAGCTTCTGCGCCTGCGCCACCGACAGCCGCCAGTGCTCGCTGTTGGGGATCATGTCGCACATGTAGAAGTAGTACGGCAGGATCTTCGCGTGGTCGAGCAGCGTGAAGCACAGGTCCAGCAGCGCCTTCGGGCTGTCGTTCACGCCGCGCAAGAGCACGCCCTGGTTGCGCACGTCGCGGAAGCCCATGTCGAGCAGCTTGCGCACGGCCTTGCCCACCAGCGGCGTGAGCTGCTGCGCGTGGTTCACGTGCGTGTGCATCGCCAGGTCCACGCCGCGCTCCACGGCCTTCTTCGCCAACCGGTCCAGGCCGGCCAGGACGTTGTCCTGGAGGAAGTGCTGCGGCAGCGCCATGAGGCCCTTGGACGCTAGGCGGATGTCGCGGATGTTCGGGATGTCCATCAGCGCGCTGACGAACGGCTCCAGCGCCTGGATGGGCAGGTTCGCGATGTCGCCGCCGGACACCACCACGTCGCGCACGGTGGGCGTGCGGCGCAGGTAGTCCAGCATCTGCTCGTAGCGCTCCTTCTGCCCGGTCGCGAACTTGTGCTTGGACACCTGCGGGACGTCGTTGCCCACCAGGTCCATGCGCGTGCAGTGGCCGCAGTACTGCGGGCACGTGGGCAGCATCTCCGCCAGCACCTTCGTCGGATAGCGGTGCGTCAGGCCCTCGACGACCCACATGTCCGCCTCATGGAGGCTGTCACGGCTGGCGCGCGGGTGATTGGGCCAGTCCGTGCGGCGGTCTGCGAGCGCCGGCAACATGTACTTGCGGACCGGGTCGTTCCACAGGTCCTCCAGGTTCATGGTGTTGAGCATCTGGGGCGGGACGAGGATGGACATCGTCGCCCGCTCCTTCTGGTCCAACTCCATGCTCGCGGCCAGGTCGTCCGGTAGCAGCGCCCCGAGCGTCGCCCGCAGCTCGCGCAGGTTCTTCACGGTGTGCTTGCGCTGCCACACCGAGCTCTCCCACTCCGCCGCGGTGACGTCCTTGTAGCCCGGGATGCGCCGCCAGTCGGGCTCCACGAACTCCTGGCGGAGAGGATAGGTGAAAGGCTGCTGCGCGGGGCCAGCGTCGGGCTTGCCTCGAGTGGACGTCGTGCTCATGGACACATCACCTCAACGTAAGGAGCGTCGTGGGCGAGGCGTCATAGCCTGCCCCCTGACATCCCGGCTCAACAATCGCCAGGGGCACAAGATGCCCCATGGCGCAGTGCGTCCGTTCACTCCACCTTGACGCCGATGAGCTTGGCCACGCCCTCCGCCTCGACGACCACCACCTGGGGCTTGGTCGACTTGCCGTTGAGCTTGAAGACGACCTTGCGCTTGCCCACCGGCAGGGACAGCGGATTGCCCAGCGTCACGGGGGTCACGCGGCCCGTGTTCTTCCCATCCACCCAGAGTTGAGCGCCCGCCGGCGAGGTGCTGCAGGCGAGCTTGCCCATCGCGGCGGCGGCGGGCTTCGGCTTCGGCTCCGGAGGAGGCTTCGGGGTCGGCGTCACGGCCACGGGAGGAGGCTTGGGCTTCGGCTCCGGAGGCGGGGGCTTCGGCTTCGGCTCGGGCGGCGGCGCTTCCTCCACCATGTCCACGGCGACACGCACCTCGGTGTTCCCGCTGGACGTGAAGTCGCCGGAGAACGGCTTGAAGCCCGCGCGCTTCGCCGTGAACGTGTACTTCTTGCCCATCTCCAGGTCGCCGAGCTTCGCGCCGGGCAGCTTGCCCAGGGACTTGCCGTCGACGGTGATCTCCGCGCCCTCCTGTCCTTCGAACAGGGCGGTGAACGTCTTCGGCGCGGGAGGCTCGACGGGCTTGTCCGGGGGCGTCTCCGGCGTCGTGGGCGGAGTATTGTCCACCACCACCGGCGGCGTAGCAGGCGGCGGATCCTTGATCTCTGGAGGCTTGGGTTCCGGAGGCTTCGGCGCATCCGTCACCCTCAGGCTGAGGAGGATGGGGGCCGCCGCCTGTCCGGCGGTGACCTCGATCTGCTGCGTCACGGGCTGATAGCCCGGAGCCGAGGCGGTCACGTTGTGGATGCCCGCGGACAGCTCGATGACCTGGTTGGCGTTCACGGCCTCACCGTCCACGAGGACGGTGGCACCCACGGGCGCGACGAAGTTCACGGAGCCCGTGGACGAGCCGCGGACCACGAAAATCACCGCGACCAGGAGCAGCAGGGCAGCGCCCGCGGCCATGCCGATGATGGCGGGCTTGGGCAGAGGCTTCTTCGGTCCAGCAGGCGCCTTGGCCTTCTGGACCTTGGCGGCCGGGGCCGGCTTCGCCATCTTGGAAGCCTTCTGGGGGATGGTCGCCGGACCGTCGGCCTCGTCGTCGTAGGGCGGCTCTTCCGCGTCCTGCCCTTCGTCTCCGTAGTCCTCCTGGCCGTCACCCTCGTACTCGTCGCCCTGGTCGTCGTAGGCGCCGTCCGGGTCCTCCTCGGCCGCCTGGGCGCGCAGGCCGTTGTGGCGGGAGCCCACCGGGACGGTGATGTTGCCCGTGGTCTCCTCTTCCTCGGGATCCAGCACGGGAGCCGCCGAGCCACCGCGGGAGCGCGAAGGCGGCGCCGTCGGAGCCGGACCAATCATGGTCGCCCCCGCGTAGGCCTCTCCGCCCTCGTCCCCGATGATGACCTGGGACTTGGGACCGCTCTTGCCCTTGCCGCCTCTTCCTTCGTCCTGGGCGTAGGGAGACGCGCTCGTGTGGTGCCCGGCCCGGTCGATGGGGTTCTCCGAACGGCCGGTGATGCTGTCGTCCACGACCACGCTGCTGTCCGCGATCCGCGTCTCCGGGGCGCGGAACGTGTGCGTGGAGTCGACAATCTGCGTCTTGTCCGCGGCGCCATCCATCTCCGCCAGCTCTTCAGCGCTGGGCGGCGGGATGTAGCCAGGCGCGGGCTGTGCGGGCGCAGTGGAGGCGCGACCCACCGGAGAACCGGTGGCCGAAGGCGCTGGCGACCTCTTCTGGGAGGTCGCGCGGGGGGGCACGACCACTGGAGGAGGCAGCGTCACACCCGAGTGCTCGATCTGGTCCGGGCGCTCAACGGAGGCATAGCGCTCCATCTTCTCCGCCTCGCGGAGCATGTCCTCGGCGAAGGCCTCCTTCATGAAGCCGGACAGGTGCTTCGACGAGTAGATGGCGTCCCCCGCGAGGAGGAAGCGCATCAGGTCCTCCTGGAGGTCCGAAGCCCACTGGTAGCGGTCCTCGGGCTCGCGCGCGAGCGCCTTGAGGACGACCTTCTCCAGACCCGCGGAGATGTTCGGGTTGAACTCGCGCGGCAGCGGGATGTCCGCGTTGCGCACCTTCTCCAGCGTGGAGAAGTCGGACTCGCCCACGAAGAGCTTCTCGCCCGTGAGCATCTCGTAGAGCAGCACGCCGACGGCGAAGATGTCGCTGCGCCGGTCGATGGGCATGCCCCGGACCTGCTCCGGGCTCATGTAGCCGAACTTCCCCTTGAGGATGCCGGCCTGCGTCTTCTGCGAACGGTTGGCGGCCTTGGCGATGCCAAAGTCGATGATCTTCACCTCGCCTTCGTACGAGACGAGGATGTTCTGCGGAGAGACGTCGCGGTGGATGATGTGGAGGTCCTGGCCGCGCGCGTCCTTCTTGCGGTGCGCGTAGTCCAGGCCCTCACACATCTTGGAGACGATGAACACCGCCTGTGCGGTGGGCATGATCTCCTTGCGACGACGGTAGCGCTCCAGGAGCGTGCGGACATCACGGCCCGCCACGTACTCCATGGCGATGAAGTACGTCTCCTCGTGCTTCCCGAGCTCGTGGATGTGCACGATGTTGGCGTGGTTCAGCTGAACGCTGATCCGCGCCTCGTCGATGAACATCGTGATGAACTCGTCATCCTCCGCCATCGTCGGAAGGATCTTCTTGATGGCCAGGATGCGCTCAAAGCCTTCGACGCCAAAAGCCTTCGCGATGAAGACCTCGGCCATACCGCCGACGTTGACGCGCTCAAGGAGCAGGTACTTCCCAAAGAAGGTCGGCTTCTTCATCTCGCGGGGCTGCCCGGCGCCGGCGAGTACGAACCGCGGCAGGCGGTGCGCAGACCGGGGGGAGCAGTGACTCTAGATCCAGTGAGAACGGCGGTCAAACATCCAAGATGGCGTGATTCCCCAACGAATCCGAGAACTTGGCCTCCCCTCGCTCCAAAACTGACCCACCTGCCATCCCGCGTCACTCCAGAATCGCCTACCGCGAGCGCAGGCTGCGGCACACGCCGGGCAAAATCGAGCCACGCGCACGGGCACCAGGAACCCCTGGCGAGCACGTCTCAGCGCTCAAGCCAGGTGCGGCGGCCCGTGACACAAGCCCGCAAAGACAAAGCCCCTGGCGCCTTGCGGCACCAGGGGCTTTCAAAAAGAATCCGGCAGCGACCTACTCTCCCACGCGGTTTCCCGCGGAGTACCATCGGCTCTGGAGGGCTTAAC